>JAHKXX010000344.1 GCA_020627425.1 bacterium | reverse complement strand
TGCCTTTGTAGCTCAGTCGGTAGAGCAGGGGACTGAAAATCCCCGTGTCGATGGTTCGATTCCGTCCGAAGGCACCATTTATGCGGATGTAGCTCATCTGGTAGAGCGCAACCTTGCCAAGGTTGAGGTAGCGAGTTCGAGCCTCGTCATCCGCTCCAAGGAGCTTAAAGTTCTTAAGCTCCTTTTTTAAACTAAAAGGCGACATAGCCAAGTGGTAAGGCACGAGTCTGCAAAACTCCGATTCCCCGGTTCAAATCCGGGTGTCGCCTCCAAAAACGCCCCCGTCACGATGTGGTGGGGGCTTAAACTATTAATAGACAATAAATAATAGGGAATAATGATGTCGCGGAGGCGTTTCTGTATTATTCGTTATTCACAATTCTTTTTTCTTTATTTATTCTTTAAAAAAGAAGTAAAATATGATAAAATGTTGATGTCGATATCTAAACAACTGGAGATCCGCAGCAGCAGAACAGCGTCGGGAATCCGCCGTCCCGTCTCCCAGTTTGTTATCGTGGTGCGTTCCACAAACAGCATATCGGCGAGCTGCTGCTGGGACAGCTTTTTTTAAGCTCTGAATTGTTTCAGGGTATCGGCAAAGGAATCCTTCATGTGCTTTTCCTCTCATGGAAGTAAACTGTATCTGTTATATTATAAGGGATGTGCCTTTGGAATACAACAGCATTCCAAAATAATAAGATGTCACGCTCTGACACATCTTATTGTCTTATGGCGTATTTATGATAAAATTATAAGGTCAGGTAATAAACAGGAGACTGATTTATTATAATTCATATTACTCAAAGGAGAGAAAAACATGAAATTTCCAAATGCAGCAAAAGGCGTGAAAAAAATCTTTAACGCCGAAATCATTTCACTGATCGCCGCCTTGATCGGCGGAGCCGGACTCGTTCTGGGCTTGATCGGAGCTTCGAAAGAAACCGGTGAGTCCGTCGGTACAACTCTGCTTGCCGTTTCGGGCGTTTTGTTAATCGTTTCCGGTATCGCGCTTTTGGTCGCAGGGATCATGAACATCGTCGGCTTTATACAGGCAGCAAAGGATGAGGAAGGAATCAAGAGAGCGGTGCTGTGTACAGTGTTCAGCGCTCTGTTTGCGTTCGTTGCCGCGTTCTTTGAGAATCAGACCGGCTTCCTCGGCGGCCTGGGCACCGTTTTATCGTCGATTGCCACTGTGTTGAATATGCTTGTTGCGATCTTCATGATCAGCGGTCTGATGAATCTGTCCGCGAAGTGCAACAGATCCGATATGGTCAAGAGAGGTCATGACATCCTTACAACGATTGTCGTCTCCTACATTATCACTTTTGCCCTCAGCTTATTGGTTAGGTTCGGCGCTTATACATCCTCTTTCGGTTTAGAAATTATCAACTGGCTGTCCAGTCTTTCGGCGCTGTTTACCGTATTCATCTACGTTCTCGAGCTGATCTATCTCGCAAAAGCGAAGAAGATGCTGGCAGAAGCCTAGCAGTCTTATGACGGCGTTACCTCGTCTATCGGGCGCGGTAACGCCTTTTCTGTTTATCACGGAGGTACGATAATAAAAAGAATACTACCATCTGTCAGTGTGATCCTTGTGCTTGTTATGCTGCTGAGCATGGAGGCTGCGCTGACTGCGTTTGCAGCCGGGGATGAGATCACTGTGAAAGACCTTTTTCCGTTCGCAGCTTTTTCAGTGTATCCGCAAAGAGCGTATTCATAACATATCACTCCTCATTGTTTTTCTGAATAATAGTTTAACTGATGAAAGAAATAAAAACAAGAAGATTATGAAAACAGGGGGTGACAATCTGGAACTTCCTATGGAAAAATGCTGCTTGTAATTGTAAAATTATAGTAGGTCAATGTATATATATCAATTTGATATAGAAGCGTGACAAAACACTCCATCCGTCAGGAGGTCTCAGATATGGCAAAAAAAGAAACAACGAAAAGAGAGATAATCGGACGCAGAGGCGCGCCTCCCGGCAATAAGCTCAGAGGCAGAAAAAACCTTTTGACCGAAAAAAGGCTTGAAACTTTCATTGCGATCCTTCTCGGCATCACTACCTTGTTCTCGGCATGGGCTTCATGGATCGGGCATCTGCACGGAGGAATACAGTCCATCAATTTTACAGAAAGCAATAACATGGCTTCCCGGGGAACAGCGGAATATAACCTTGGTATGCAGGCATACCTTGCCGATTATATGACATGGAACACTTTAATGGATTATTATGATGATCTGGAAGAGGCGAAGGCTGACGGTGATCAGACAAAGATAAACAAGCTCAACGATAAGATTGAGAGATTTAAAAAACAAAATATCAGCGACATCCTTGCCGAAGGCTTGAAATGGATGGATGAAAACAACGAAGACAATCCCTTTGAAATGCCCGGTATGGCGGAAAAATACTTTGAATCGGCACAGGAAAATCTCGATAAGTCACAGGAACTTCTTGAAGAAGGAAAGCGGGATAACACAAAAGGTGACTCCTATCTGCTTGTGACTGTCATTTACTCGCTGACGCTTTTCCTGCTTGGTATTGTCGGTACATTAAAAGATATGCCGAACCGAATAGTGCTCTTGTCTATTGCAGCCGCTTGTCTGGTATTTGCTTTCATTTATATGTGTATTATACCGTTGCCAACGGACTTTGGCAATATGAATTTCTTTGAATTCAACAAATAACAGCATCCCTACAATCATTAAAAATACATAAACATTGTTACATATTAAATGAGGCTTATTATTAATGAATATGTACTTATCACTTGCATTGACGATCTCGGCAGGGATCGGATTCGGCTACGGGTTGTTCCGATTATTTCGGGACGAATCGGCATTGTATGTCCGAATGATAGTTTTCGGCGTCGGATGTGCAATGCTCGGACGGCTTTTTGCAACTCTGCTTTATCTGGTGAACGGGGAACTCTTCGCCGGCTTCAATGTCGGAATTCTGGGTATTATCGGAAGCTTTCTCTTTTTCTTCAGTGCAAACTTCTGGCAGATGGACTCCATCGTGGACGACGGTTCCCCAAAGTTCCGCAAAACAAGGCTTATCGCTCTTGTAGCACCGCTTATAGTTGCAGCACTCTGCGCTGTGATCTTCGTGTTGTACGGCTTCAACGAAGCAACGATCTCGATCGGGATAGAAGGACTGTTCCTGGCGCTGGCATCCTATTTCCATCTCAAGCATCTGATTATCGAGGATGTCAGCTTCGGTCTTATCAAGTCCATACGCAGCTATAATCTGCTTGCGCTTGTTTACGCAGCTCTGTGTCTGTCTGAGGTGCTGGTCGAAGGCTTCGAGCTTCCGTTGATCGTAACTGTTCTTGAGTGCACTGTACTGATAGCGTTCATTCCTGTTCTGGAAAGGGGTATGAAAAAATGGACAACCTGACTTATATCGACTTTATCTGTGTGGCAGTATCCTTCGCTCTTATGCTACCCCTTATGGAAAAAAAGCTGAGCCATCTTGTTGTCTTTATGATCGTGGGCATATCCTCATGCCTGTTTGTTTCGGAGCTTAATAACATCTTCTTAGAGGTGTTCCATAACGAAATGTTTTATGTTACAACGACGATCACTCCGGTTACGGAAGAGATAATAAAGATGATACCTATCCTGTATTATGCTATCGTTATCTCTGATGACCGACGCGCTCTTATTCCTAATGCCTTTGCTGTCGGCGTAGGCTTTGCTTTGCTTGAAAATGTTGTTATTCTGACACAGAATGTTGAAAATGTAACTATCCTCTGGGCGTTAGTCCGAGTATTCGGATCCGGTCTGGTTCACGGTATCTGCACCGTTATGGTCGGCTGGGGCATTTCATACATCAAAAAACGCCGTAAGTTCTTTTACTGCGGTACATTTGCTCTGCTGAGTGCTGCAATCATTTACCACGCGACCTATAATCTGCTTGTTCAGTCACAGTACCAGTATGTAGGTGTTTTACTTCCGATCGTAACATACATACCCGTAATTATTCTGCTCAAGAAAAAAGAATAAAGGCATCATGATCCTGCAAGACGCAGTGCAAAAATCTATAGAAAAGATCGATACAGGCATAAACGGTCGGGTAAACCAGCCGTTTTGTGCGATCAGCTGTATCACATGGTGATTTGTATGAATAAACAACTAAAATATCGACGTTTTTCTCTGTACTCTCGGCAGCTCTCATGGTTATAACGCCAATCGCCGTTTTATCTCGGAACTCAGAGTGGAAACCGGAGAGGAAGCGTTGGCAAAGCTTGAGGCGGATGGCTGGTCGGTCACAATGGTTGGTCTGAATGTGACTGCCGACCCGGCTTCGCAGGTGTATCTTGCGTACAAAGTCAATACCGGCACTGCTTTGACAAATGTTATAGTTTCACCTGATGTGGGCGATTCTTTTAAGGACGAAAACGGAATTGTCTATAATTGCGTAAGTCATGTTGATGTTGACGAGGGTATCGCCGGCGGTGAGGTTTGTGACAGCGGATCATATGTCACAAAGGTACGCC
Source organism: bacterium (assembly GCA_020627425.1). GTDB lineage: Bacteria > Bacillota > Clostridia > Oscillospirales > Acutalibacteraceae > UBA1213. The sequence goes on along the minus strand of JAHKXX010000344.1, from coordinate 1,062 downwards.
TTTCTTATTCGGAGAAAAGAGAGGATGCTATCAATCTCTTGAAGAAGGATAAGTATGATTATTTTGATGTCAACCTTACTCCCTACAGCGGATATACATATCTTGGCTATCAGCTCGGCAGTGCGGCAAACGCTCTGACTGATATCCGCGTTTCCAACAGCGGTTCCAATGCCATTGTATTCGGAGACGCAAGCTACGGTAAAATGGGGCAGGACGGCAAAGGAACTACACCGGATGGTCTGTCGTTATTTGCCACCGCTTCAAAATCGGCACGCTCGCCGATCGTAAGTATTTCAATCGAAAAAAAACGGCTGGGTCTTGGCAGCGTCAGAGAGCCTGTGCGCCTGTTCAGCGGCGGAGACGCTGTGGATATAGGCACAAAGTGGAAGGATAACATCCTTGAATGCTGCGAAGACGACAATGTGGAGTTCTTCCTCCTGAAAGGCGGCTGGACTACATCCGACAACCGTGTCTATATGTTTGTGGACAGAAAAGACAGCAATGCAAAAAAGCATATCAGATTCGAGAAAGCTGCAAGCTGCCTGATTTCGGCTATTACAGTCCCACAAGCACATTCGGATATTTAAGGCAAGTAAGCTGATCATTGACAGGAGTGCATCAGACTGAAAAGAGCAGGGCGAGCCGGCATCGACGGCTTCAGCCTTCAACGCAGGCTACCTTGCTCTTGCAGGTATCGGCAGACTTACTGTCGGCATCCCCGGAACAATGCTTGTAATGTTCATCGGACGGAAACGGAAGAATGAACTGACAGAATAAATTAAAATCATAAAAGGAGCGAATTAAAATGAAAAGAACTATCCCTATGATCAGCGTGTGGCGCTGGAGTTTCTTGCTCTTTCCACTCTGTTGAGGCTCGGTCTGAACAGCGATTCCGTTTTGGAAGCTGACCTACCATCTACCGACAAGGTCTTCACGGACTCCAAAGTCGAAAAGCTCGAGAAAATCTCCATTTACAGCGGTATCAACCGCGCCATCTTCCGCAAAGGTGTTGCGCTGACAAGCAATGCGCTTATGCAGAAGACCATGGGCAAAGACCCCTAT
>JAHKXX010000343.1 GCA_020627425.1 bacterium | reverse complement strand
TTCAGTGCCTTTAGAAATACTGTCGTATTTCGAGGGAGTGTAACGCAGTACAGGGCAAATCAGACAAGCAGAAATTAAAAGTTATTGATGAACAGTTTCATAATATGAAAGGGGTAATACTTAATGAAGCTTGACAGACTTTTAAAAAGACTTAACTATACCCTGATACAGGGCAGTACAGCCATACAAATAACAGACGTAATATATGATTCCCGAAAAGTGATACAGGGCTGCCTGTTCGTGTGTCTTGTCGGATCCAAGGTAGACAGCCACAAATTTGCACAGGACGCAGTGGACAAGGGTGCTGTCGCTGTAGTTGTAAGCGAGGATATAAAAATAGAAAACGCCGCAGTTATAAAGGTAGACGACACAAGAAAGGCTCTTGCCTTCATTAGTGCAGAGTATTTTGATAATCCTGCCGACAAGCTGACTACGATAGGCATTACCGGCACAAAGGGCAAAACGACCACCGCCTCTATGATAGGCTCTATCCTGTCCTGCGGCGGCATAAAGACCGGGATCATCGGCACACTCGGCATTGTTATAGGCGACAGGATAATAAAAACAAACAACACGACCCCCGAATCCTACGAAATACAGAGAGCTATGAAACAGATGATAGACGAGGGCTGCAAGGCTGTGGTAATGGAGGCGTCATCCCTCGGACTGAAATGGCACCGAACGGACGGCTTCATTTTTGACTACGGAGTGTTCACAAACTTCTCTCACGATCATATCGGCGGCGATGAGCACAAGGATATGGACGAGTACCGCAGGTGTAAGGCTATGCTCTTCCGTCAGTGTATGACCGGAATATTTAATTCAGACGACAGTGCCTGTGAAGCTATGCTCGAAAACCACACCTGTCTTGTCGAAACATACGGCTTCGGCGAAAAGGCAGAGCTGAGAGCAGACGGCGCCGAGCTTTTGTCGCGCCCGGGCTACCTTGGAGTGCACTTTCGGGCAAGCGGCAGGATAAACGGAGAATTCGATGTGGATATTCCCGGAAAATTCACCGTATACAACGCCCTCGCCGCAGTTGCGGTATGCTCACACTTCGACATCACAAAAGAACAGATGTTCAAAGGGCTGAACGAGGTCAAAGTCAAAGGCAGAGTAGAAACGGTAAAGGTACCCGGCAATTATACTCTCCTTATAGACTATGCACACAACGCGGTAAGTATGGAAAACATACTTACAACGCTGAGAGAATATAATCCGGGCAGACTTGTAACAATGTTCGGCGCCGGAGGCAATCGCCCCAGAGAACGCAGATTCGAGATGGGCGAGATAAGCGGCAGGCTGTCCGATCTGTCGGTAATAACCGAGGATAATTCACGCTTTGAGGATGTAAACGACATTATCGCGGACATAATAACGGGCATTGACAAAACAGACGGAAAATATGTGGTAGTTCCCGACAGGACCGACGCTATCAGATACTGCATAGAAAACGCACAGGACGGCGATATAATAGTCCTCGCAGGCAAGGGGCACGAGGATTATCAGGACAAAAACGGAGTAAAAACGCACTATGACGAGCGCGAAGTAATAGCTGAGATCATTAAATAAGAAGGAATGAGTTTACTATGAGCATAAAACTGACAGTATCGGAAATAGCAGGGATAACCGGCGGACAGCTTCTGTGCGGCGACCCGGGGACAATAATAGATAACATACAGTATGACAGCAGAGCTGTAAGGGAGAACACGCTTTTTGTCCCGATAAAGGGTGCAAGAGTGGACGCGCACATGTTTATAGACGAGTGTCTGAAAAAAGCCGCGGCAACGCTTACAATGTATGACGCTCCCGAAGGGGCAGAAAAGCCGTATATAAAAGTAGACAACACACTGGCGGCTCTGCAAAAACTTGCAGCAGACTATCGCCGCCGCTTTTCGCTTCACCTTGTCGGCGTCACCGGCAGCGTAGGAAAAACAAGCACAAAGGAAATGATAGCCGCCGCACTGTCAAAGGGCTTTGACCTGATGAAAACCGAGGGCAACAAAAACAGCCAGATAGGTATGCCTATGACAATGTTTGAAATTGAGAATAAAAACGAGGTTGCCGTAATAGAAATGGGTATGAGCGAGTTCGGCGAAATGGAAAGACTCTGTGATGTTGCCGCTCCGGATATTGCTGTTATGACAAATATAGGCACAGCTCACATAGAAAACCTTGGGACTCAGGAAAACATAATGTCCGAAAAATTCAAAATAACAAACCACTTCAAAAAGAACAGCGTTCTGTTTTTAAACGGCGACGACAAACTTTTGAAAACACTTCACGGCAAACAGCCCTTCAGGACAGTCACCTTTGGCATAGAGAGCGACAACGACTACTATGCGGACAATATACAGACCGTAGGACTTTCCTGTGAATTTGTCTGTCACAGTAAAAACGGCGACAGACGCTTTACCGTGCCGACCCTCGGTATACACGGCGTCAGAAACGCACTTGCAGCTATCGCCGTATCGGAGTATCTGGGACTGGATGACGATACCATTCAGAAGGGACTTGATACCTACAAGAACGCTCCTATGAGACAGCAGCTGCACGATATGGGAAATTATATACTGATAGACGACAGCTATAACGCAAGCCCCGAGGCAATGGTAAGCTCTATCGACGTTCTGAAAAGCGTTTCAAAGGGCAGGACGATAGCGGTGCTCGCGGATATGCTGGAACTTGGAGAAAAGGGAGAGCAGCTTCATTATAACGTCGGTCAGTACGCGGCAAAGGCAGGTATAGATACCGTTATCACCGTCGGCACTCTTGCAAAAAGCATAGCAAAAGGGGCAAAGGACGGCGGAACTACAGACACCTCTTCATTTATGAGCAACGACGAAGCGTATAGCTATCTGTGCAGCAAGCTCTCTGACGGCTGTGCCGTTCTGATAAAAGGCTCCCGCGGAATGCATACGGATGAAATTGTGTCAAAATTACTGTCAAATAGTAATAAATAATTTATATTTTGAACAAAATCTTCCCGGAAACTCAGGACTTCGCCCTTTATCATTGACTTTTTAGTATAAATATGGTACTATTTTTTTGTACGTTGGTGTGCTAAAACACGCCAAGGGAAATATATATGAAGTTTTTAGGAGGTCAAATCAATGAACAATCAGCAACCACCAATGGCGCCTATGGGCGGTCAGGCACCCGGTAATGACACTGCGAAAAAGGGTCTTATCTTCTCTATCGTATCTCTGGTAGGTCCCGGTATCCTGTCCGGTATCGCAGGCGGCATAATGAGCAGCTCCAGCAGCGACAATATAGCACCCGCAATAATCGGTCTTGTTATCAGCATCGTTGCAGTTATCGCAGGTCTTGTACTTGCTATAATCGGCGTAAAGAATGCTTCCGCAGGTAAGAAGCTCAACCAGGAGGCAGGCTTCCCGGCAGGTGCTCTCGCAGTAGTAGGCCTTGTAGTAGGTATAATCAGTATCGTTGAAAACGCTATCTCTGTTGCTTGCTCTGCATGCACAGCTTGCGCAGTTATCGCAGCAGCAGGTGCGGTAGCAGGTTCAATGGCAGGTATGTAATAATAAGGAGTAGAAAATGAACAACAATCCCTACAATAACGGTCAGTCCGGAAACGGCTTTGACCCGAATATGAATCAGGGAACTCCGCAACCGGGTATGGGCTTTGATCCTAATATGAATCAGGGAACTCCACAACCGGGTATGGGCTTTGATCCTAATATGAATCAAGGGACTCCGCAACCGGGTATGGGCTTTGATCCTAATATGAATCAAGGGACTCCGCAACCGGGTATGGGCTTTGATCCTAATATGAATCAGGGCTTTAACCCGAATCCGAACCCAAACCCCGGTTCAAATATCAATCCGAATATGATGCCGGGTCAGCCCGATATGTATAATCAGGCTCCCCAGCCGATGTATGGTCAGCCGCCTATAGGCGGTATGCCTCCGATGGGCGGTATGCCTCCGGCAGGCAGAGCACCGGGTAAGGTACTTACCATTGTCGGTATGGTACTGTCTATCTCGGGTCTGTTCTTCTCATTGTTCAGCTGGATACCTGTAGTAGGCTTGGTTCTCGGCATTTTAGCCCTGATCCTCGCAGTAGTAGGTATCATACTTTCAATAGTCGGCGGTAACAAGAACGCTGCTGCAGGCTTCCCGAAGAGCGGTATGTCTACAGCCGGTCTTATCTGCGGTATAATCGGTGCTGCACTCTGCGGTATTACGATCATCTGCAACAGCTGCATACTCTGTACAGCTTGTACTGAGGCAGCAAGCAACGGTTATTCTACCAGCTCATATTCTTATTATTATTAAAAGCGAAAACAATTTTGATTGGCGGTCATTTATTGATCGCCAATTTCTTTACTGAAAGGAAGGGAAAGAGTCTTGTATCCTTACATAAATATTTTAGGCAAGCAGATACCGAGCTATGGCGTCTGTGTAATGTTCGGAATATTCTTTTCCGCAGCACTGGTCTATCTTATGGTCAGAAAGCGCCGCGACTACAGCAACATACACATTCTCAATATTCCACTCTTTGCCGCAATAGGTGCATTTTTAGGAGCGCATATAGTCTATATCTTCACCAGAACAGACATTATCGGATTTATGTTTACAAAGCCCGACAAAGCCTTCGCCTCTTTCGAGACTACCATAAACACTATAGGTGCTCTCGTAGGCGGAATGGTTTTCTACGGCGGTCTGCTCGGTGCTATTGCCGCTGCGGCAATATACTGCAAGGTAAAAAAGCTTGACTTTGGTCTTTATGCAGATATACTGGCTCCTGCCATTCCCTTTTTCCATGCCTTCGGCAGAGTAGGCTGTTTTCTCGCGGGCTGCTGCTATGGTATAGAGAGCGAGTGGGGCGTTGTTTATCACAACGAGCTTATGCCGCAAGAGGCAAACGGCGTTACAATTTTGCCGATACAGCTTATAGAGGCAGGCTGCAACCTGCTGCTTTGTCTGCTGCTGGTATTCCTCAGCACAAGACGGCTGAAAAAAGGTACTCTGCTCGGTCTTTACTTTACTCTGTATGCAGTGATCCGTTTTACGGACGAGTTTTTCCGCGGTGACACGGTACGCGGACTCTGGTTCGGTCTGTCAACATCACAGTGGATAAGCATAGGAGTGTTTGTACTTGGTGCCTTTATGCTGCTTCGCCGTTATGTACTGCCGTCAAAGGCAAAATTCGGTCGCAGAGTCGAAACGGGAGTCATACCAAAGGGCTTTGTATATAACAAACACGCAGGCGCTATGCCAATAGCGGACGCCGCAAAAATACAGGTCGGAACGGTAGAAAGAAGCCCCTTCGATATAGACGATGAAAGCAGTGAAGGCACAGACGGAAAGCTGACCGTATAAAAACCATAGCTTGTCCAGAGCAAAGCTTTTGATCACACAGCCCTGCTTCTACGGACAAAATAACAAGAATAGTACAGCAGACCCCGTAATAACGGAGGCTGCTGTTTTTCCTTTTCCTGTTTTTCATTCCCTTAAGTGTTTTGCCTGTAGCAGGCACGATTCAAGCACGACCGGCGTCTATTCTCGCTATCATCAGGCTGTCGGCTAAAAAATACAAGTATTTACTTTAAATAAATTTCAGATTATAATAAAACCAAGACTATGGTCATAACCTGACAACACAGAAGGAGGTCAAGTATAAAATGGAATTTAGTCTGAGTGAATTTTCTCTCCCCTACCCTGATATATCTGACAAAGAGATGTCCGACAAAAAAGTAAGAGTATTGGTACCGCCTCATAAAGAAGGCGAGCGTCTGCCGGTTATATATATGTCCGACGGGCAAAACCTTTTTGACGAGGAAAGCGCTCCGTACGGCTGCTGGCACACACAAAAAATTATCGAAGATGAAATTAAAAACGGCAGTCGCGGCGCAGTCATAGTCGGTATACACCACGGCGGAAACATAAAACGTTTTTCAGAGCTGGCGCCTATGCGTTTTGGCTTTCCTACAGTGCCGCCCGTAACGGTTCTTCCCGATGAGGTAAAAAAACTGAAACCTCGCGCCGAGGTCTTTGATGAATTTCTGATACATAGCGTTATGCCATATATAAACGAGCGCTATCCCGTTCTGACCGACAGAGACAACACCGCCTTTTGCGGCAGCTCTATGGGAGGTCTGTTTGCATACTATACAGCATTGGAGCATAGTGATATTTTTTCCGCGTCCGGAGTATTCTCTCCCGCCTTTTTCTATGAAAGCACTGATCCGATAATCAGCCTCGCAAAGGAAAAAACAGACCGGCCTCTGCCATTACTCTATATGTATTCGGGTGCCGGCGACGAGCTTGAAAAATTCATCTATACTGCTTTTACAGCCGTCTGCAAGGAGCTTCGCGAGATCGGTTATCCCGCTGACAGGCTGAAATGTGTTGCAAGACCGGAGCTTCCTCATCACGAGTCTGCCTGGGAAGAAATATTCCGTGACTTTGTGCATATATTCCTAAACGGAAAATAAGCTGTTAATATAGCTTATTAAGCCAAAAAAGCCCTGCCGACCGGCAGGACTTTTTTTATCTGTCTGCAATATCTCTGTATTCTATTCTGTCGTGTACATTCATATACGCAGGACGGATTATCTTACTCGGATTTACAAGCTCCTCTATACGGTGCGCCGACCAACCTGCTATACGCGCGATAGCGAATATAGGTGTAAAGAGCTTCTGCGGCAGATCAAGCATACTGTAAACAAAGCCGCTGTAGAAATCGACGTTTGCACTTACGCCCTTATATATACGGCGCTCCTTGGCTATTACCTCCGGAGCAAGCCTTTCTACAAGAGAATATAGTCTGAACTCATCGAGTCTTCCCTTTTCTACTGACAGCTTTTCCACGAACGACTTAAACACCCGTGCCCTCGGGTCGCTTATGGAATAGACCGCATGACCCATACCATAGATAAGACCTGCATGGTCAAAAGCTTCTCCGTGCAGAAGAGCGCAAAGATAATCCCTTACCTCGTCCTCGTCGCTGTAGTCGTGGATATTATGCTTCATATCCTCAAACATTTTTACTACCTTGATATTTGCGCCGCCGTGCTTTGGTCCCTTCAAAGAGCCGAGTGCCGCCGCCATAGCAGAGTATGTATCGGTACCCGACGAGGTGACAACGTGAGTAGTAAAGGTAGAGTTATTTCCGCCGCCGTGTTCTGCGTGCAGAACAAGAGACATATCGAGCAGCTTTGCCTCGAGCTTTGTATACTTTGAGTCAGCTCTGAGCATATAGAGTATGTTTTCAGCCGTTGAAAGCTCGGGCTGTGGATTATGGATTATCAGGCTGCTATCCTCATGGAAATGCTTATATGCCTGATAGCCGTAAACCGACAGAACCGGGAACAGTGCTATCAGCTGTAGGCACTGACGGAGTACATTCGGCAGCGAAGTATCATCCGCATGAGGATCATAGGAGTAAAGAGTAAGCACGCTTCTTGCGAGTCCGTTCATCATATCCGCGCTGGGTGCTTTTAGTATTATATCGCGTGTAAAGTATTGCGGCAGATTTCTGTAAAATGAGAGCAGTCTGTTGATTTGTTTGAACTCCTTCTCTGTCGGCAGCTGACCAAACAGAAGAAGATAAACGACCTCCTCAAATCCAAATCTATCGTCATGAATAAAGCCCTTTACTATATCCTCAACGTCAACGCCGCGATAATACAGTTTTCCGTCGCATGGCTGTTCAACTCCGTCTACCATCTTCTTTGCACAGATCTCCGAAATCTCGGTCAGACCCGCCAGCACACCCTTACCGTTAATATCGCGCAAGCCTCTTTTTACATCATATTTTGTATACAGTTGTCTATCTATTCCACCGTTTTTTACGCACAATTCACTGAGTTTCTCAAGCTCTGAGGTTATCTTATAGAGTTCTTCGTTTGCCATACTACATCTCCTTTTCGGGCTTTATTCACAGCAGATTCATCATCAGCACAAATCTGACCTTCATTACCTTATTTTCACGTTCTATCAATACATCCCACTTCTTTCGGTCCGTTACAATAGAACTATAGTCTTTATTATAACACAAATTTCCCCTTTTGTAAAGCGGCGGCGCGTGCTCGCGCTGAGCAATTCGCGCACTCTACTCAGTGTTGCCGCCTACTTTTTTGGCACGCGTACAAGCTGGTTTATTATACCTCTCCATCCGCGTCACGGCGCTCAGGGCGCCGCTCGTGCTGCTTAGGAATAAATGCAAGTGTATTTGTTTTCTCCGTTTTTTGTAATCGCATATTTAAAACAATGCTGCATTACTCTAAGTGTGATATATTATTGCTTTTTCTTTGTGGATACAATAAGAAGAATAGATAAATACACCTGCCTCCACTCCGAACCAGCGTCAAGTGCCGTCCTGTGCGGTACCCCAAGGGCACTTCCTTCGGGCGCACGACGCGGAATGAGAGGGACAATAAACCAAACCTGTACGCGTGCCAACAAAGTAGGGGTAACACACACTCGGGTGCGCGAATCGACTGCCCGGGCACCGGGCCGCCGCAAATATGCACAAAAAGGAGATGAATTTTTGATGAAAAATTTTACAGCTGATTTTGTTGATTTGCGTTTTATTGTGATATAATAGTATAAGAGAACAAATTTTTCTGAAATCAATTCGGAGTAGAAGCTATGGCAAATATTGACCTGTCTGTTATAATACCGTCAAAAAACAATAAGAATAAAACAGCTCAGATAATTAAGAAAATATCCGTAGAACTGTGTGACCTTGAGGTGGAGTTTATAGTAATAGATATGAATTCCTCCGATAATAGCGTACTGTCGGCTCTTAATGAGATTAAAAACAGTAACCTTCGGGGCTATGTTATTCAAAGCGGAACCGGTACGGTAGCGTCGGCTTTGAATACAGGTGTGCATAAATCCGACGGAAAATATATTACCTTTGTATACCCGGGTTGTTTGTATAAAAACTATCTTAAACACTATTTCGATACAATGGAAAAGCACGGTGCAGACTTTTTGTATTACTCAAATCAGGATGAGTCAAAGGACAACGAAAAAGTGTTTTTCCCGTCCGGCGAGGAACTGTTTTTAAAGCTTGTCGGATCATCCGCCGCAATAGAATTTGGTGCGGTAATGATAAGAAGAGAATTTGTCTGCAATAACCATATATCCTTCTATGACGACTGTGCGTACGGCTATGCCGAGGCTTACATATTCGAGCTGCTGCTTTATTCTCCGAATATAGTCGCTACCTCTTACCACCCGGAGCGTGACTATGAAAACAGTGTTATTCGCGACGACGTTCCTGTAGGGAACGCGGCTATGGGCAGAGTCGGCGCTATGATAAAGGTGTATGAACAGATGTGCCTTGACCGCAAAAGAAAATCCGGATTGAAGGAAGCGTTTCAGTATATAAAACTGCCGTCTGTTATAATGTCGGCTGTTGATGTACTTATGGAAAAGAACTTCAGTATTAAAGCAATCAAGAACTCACTCCATACAAAGCATTATGATGATTATCTGCACGTTTCATCATTGACTCCAAAAAAGCTAAGACACAAGGTGCTTGTATGGAAATATATATCCGGTATATACAGAGTTTAAAATAATCATAGGCAGAGCCTTTTTTAATAAAGACTCTGCCCTTTTTTTCAGCCGTCATAGGACGAAGTAATACCGTAGTATTCCTCGATCGTCAGACCGCTTTTATATATTTTTTCTGCCTTCTCCCTGCCGATATAGCGGATATGCCACGGCTCGTATTTATAGCCGGTTATGTCCTCCTTACCCTTGGGATAGCGGATTATAAAACCGAATTTATAGCAGTTGTTCTCCAACCATACAGCCTCGGGAGTACCCTCAAAGGCGGACGAGGTCGTGTTTACATCTATCGCCATTCCCGTCTGATGCTCTGAGTGTCCCGGTCGTGCCGAGCACCTGTCAGCCTCGGCAACTCCCCTGTCGTTTACAAAATAATTATATGTGTATTCCTGTGTGGCATAGCTTCTGTAGCCGGAGCATACCCACAGACTGAGACCGTCTGCCGCTGCTGCGTCTGCCATTTTGTAAAATGCCGAAAACGTCTCGGCGTCTTCTCCGGGGTCATAGGACGACGGGAGCGAATATGTCTTATTCGCTATTATTATGCCGTCAACATAGGTTATACCGTCTATCTCTTCTATTAGCGACAGTGTTATCTTCTGCCTGCCGCTGTATTCTGAATAAAGCACTTCATCACCGTAATTATAATAAACTCTCGTTCTGAAATAATAGGCTGCCCTGTCGGGGTCTATATCAAGTGTCACCTCGTCGCCGTCAGCCTTTGTAACGGATACCGTTTTGCTGTCCGTGAAATCCCTGTTATAGCTGTATTCTATCTCGCAGCCGTCATAGTATTCCTGTGGCAGCTTTAGCTTTATCGTCAGATGCTCCGAGCTTACCCTGCCCTCCTCAAGGGACGCAACAGGGGGCAGAACGCTGAGCTTTGTCTGGATACTCCCCGTGTAATCTCCGATAAAGGTAATGGTTATCCTGTACTCTCCTACCTCTCGTATGCTTCTGGCGTAGCCTATCCTGTAATCCCTGTTTTCCCGTAGCATTCTGTCACCGTAGGTTATTCTCGGATCCGGAGTGTGTGTTTCTCCGTCATAGGTTATATTTTCTATACCCTCAATAATACAATTATTAATGCCAAGCTCTGTTACAGCACTGCTGCTTTGCTCTGTACTGCTATCCGGCTCTTTGTCAGAGCTTTCCTTTAGCGACTCACGGCTGCTTTCTTCTTCGGGTATCCCGCTACTTTCTTTACTCTGCTGTGCTTCGCTGTTTTTGCTTTCGATGGCACTTTCCTTTTTCTCGCCGGCTGCTGTTTTCAGAGCTGCTGTACTCAGCGTACTGTTATCGGAGTAAAAGCTGCTTTCCTTTTGTACAGTAGAGCCGTCCTTTACCATCGGTGCGCCGCCGCTGCATCCGCAAAGCGTAGATCCTGCGAGTGAAAAAATAACAGCAGCACTCACAATTATTAGTTTTTTCATTTTTATTGCCCCCGAAATAAATCTATTATTATTATATATCAAATACAGGCTTGCAAGTCAAGCTTTGAGTTTGTAATTATTTTCCGGATTTGTAAAAAAATATTAAAATACCCCTTGATTTTTTTGCAAAAAGATTATACAATAGTTTTAGCACTCAAGGATAGAGAGTGCTAAAACCAATTCAATCTATTATAAATTGCTTAAAGGAGGCAATATTTATGACTATCAAACCATTATTGGACAGAGTAGTTGTTAAAGCAGAGGAAGCAGAGGAAACCACAAAAAGCGGTATCGTTCTTACCGCGTCGGCACAGGAAAAGCCGCAGTTTGCAACAGTAGTAGCAGTAGGACCCGGCGGAATGGTTGACGGCAAGGAAGTAACAATGTACGTCAAGGTCGGCGACAAGGTTATTACAAGCAAGTATTCCGGCACCGAGGTAAAGCTTGATGGCGAGGAGTACAACATAGTTCGTCAGTCAGACATACTTGCAGTTGTAGAATAATTATTAATTGAATTAATATTACGGAGGTAATTTATCATGGCAAAGCAAATAGCTTATGGTGAGGATGCAAGAAAGGCTCTTATGAAGGGCATTGACCAACTGGCAGATACAGTAAAGATAACACTCGGTCCGAAGGGCAGAAACGTAGTGCTTGACAAGAAATTCGGTGCTCCGCTTATCACAAACGACGGTGTTACAATTGCAAAGGAAATAGAGCTTGACGATGCTTTCGAGAATATGGGCGCACAACTCGTTAAGGAAGTTTCCATAAAGACAAACGACGTAGCAGGTGACGGTACAACTACAGCAACACTGCTTGCCCAGGCTCTTATCCGCGAGGGTATGAAGAACGTAACAGCAGGCGCAAACCCGATGATACTCAAGAAAGGTATCAGCAAGGCTGTTGACAAGGCTGTAGAGACACTGAAAAAGAACTCAAAGCCCGTAGAAGGCTCCAAGGATATAGCAAGAGTTGCTACTATCTCTGCTGCTGATGAGTTTATCGGCAAGCTGATAGCAGAGGCTATGGAGAAGGTAGGCAACGACGGCGTTATAACTGTAGAGGAATCAAAGACAGCCGAAACATATTCCGAGGTAGTTGAGGGTATGATGTTTGACAGAGGCTATATCACTCCCTATATGTGCACAGACACAGACAAGATGGAGGCTGTTATAGACGACGCTTATATCCTTATCACAGACAAGAAGATCTCTAACATTCAGGAGATACTTCCGCTTCTTGAGGAAATAGTAAAGACAGGCAAAAAGCTTGTTATAATAGCAGAGGATATAGAGGGCGAGGCTCTTACCACCCTTATACTCAACAAGCTTCGCGGTACATTCACCTGTGTCGGCGTAAAGGCTCCGGGCTTTGGTGACAGAAGAAAAGAAATGCTTCGTGACATAGCTGTTCTGACAGGCGGCGAGGTTATTTCCTCAGAGCTGGGACTCGAGCTGAAGGATACAACACTTGATCAGCTTGGACGCGCACGTCAGGTAAAGGTAGACAAGGAGAACACAATTATCGTTGACGGCGCAGGCGACAACGACTCGATAAAGGCAAGGGTAGGTCAGATTCGCGCACAGATAGAAACTTCTACCTCTGACTTTGACCGCGAGAAGCTTCAGGAGCGTCTTGCTAAGCTTGCAGGCGGCGTAGCTGTAATAAAGGTCGGCGCAGCCACAGAGATAGAGATGAAGGAAAAGAAGCTTCGTATAGAGGACGCACTCGCAGCTACTAAGGCAGCCGTAGAGGAAGGCATAGTAGCAGGCGGCGGCACAGCTCTTCTGAACACGATCTCTGCTGTAAGCGCACTTGTTGACACACTCGAGGGCGACGAAAAGACAGGCGCAAAAATAGTTTTGAAGTCTCTTGAGGAGCCTGTTCGCCAGATCGCCGAGAACGCAGGTCTTGAGGGCAGCGTAATAGTTGAGAAGATAGTATCCGCTAACAAGACAGGCTACGGCTTCAACGCACTCACCGAGGAATACACTGATATGATGAGCGCAGGTATAGTAGACCCGACAAAGGTTACACGTTCTGCTCTGCAGAATGCAGCGTCTGTAGCTTCTATGGTTCTCACAACAGAATCACTTGTTGCAGACATAAAGGAGCCTGCTCCGGCAGCTCCGGCAGCCGATCCTTCAATGGGCGGAATGTACTGATAAATAATAAATGATCAGCAAGGACTGAGTTGTTCCTGAAAGCAGGAATAACTCAGTCCTTTTGAATTCTCAAAAAACAGCGACCCCCGTGAGTCAGAAGCTCTGACTCACGGGGGTAATATACTCAGCCTGTAGGAGAATTATTATACTGAATCTGTCATACGGGATGGATCTTATTCTTTATGTCGGCGTCGGGGTTTATGCCAATTTTTTTATCACGGCGTTTCTTAAAGAAGCCGGGGGCTACCTTCGGGAACTGAGCATAGGTAAGAACGTCCTCCTCCTGCTCTATCCACTCGGGTATCTCTGCGCGCAGCTTTTCAAGCTCCGGCTCCAGCAGATCTGCCGGACGGCATGTAACGGGCTTTTCGTCGCCTATTATCTTCTTTCTGAACTCGGGATCTATCGGCACGGGTGTTGTACCGTACTTACCGCGTACAAGATCCTTGAACTGGTCGTTACACATTTTGTAACGCTCGCCGAGGATAACATTGAACACCGCCTGTGTACCGACTATCTGTGAGCTGGGTGTTACAAGCGGCGGATAGCCTACGTCCTTACGAACACGCGGCACTTCCTCGAGAACCTCGGGGAACTTATCCTCCTTACCTGCGTCCTTAAGCTGCTTTAACAGATTTGAAAGCATTCCGCCCGGCACCTGATATATAAGTGCCTTTGCATCAGGCGCGAGCATCTTGGGGTCAAGCAGTCCCTGATCTATGTATTTTTCTCTGAGTCCCATAAAGTAATCTCTTATCTCGGACAGCAACAGCAGATCGAGTCCTGTATCATATTCGGTACCCTGTAGTGCTGCCACCATAGACTCCGTAGGCGTATGTGATGTACCGTTTGCGAGCGGAGACATAGCTGTATCTATTCTGTCACAGCCCGCCTCGACAGCCTTCATAAGGCACATAGAGGACAGACCCGATGTAGCGTGTGTATGAAGCTGTACGGGTATTTTTACTGCGGACTTTATAGCCGCAACAAGCTCTGATGTATAGTACGGCGTCAGCAGTGCTGCCATATCCTTTATACATATAGAGTCAGCTCCTGCCTCTTCTATTCTCTTTGCATAGTCTACATAGTAGTCGGTAGTAAACACGGGTCCGGTAGTATAGCTCATAGCCACCTGAGCCTCTACCTTTGGGTTTTCTTTTTTAGCAGCCTTTGCCGACTTGATAGCGGTCTTAAGGTTTTTGATATCATTCAGTGCGTCAAATATTCTTATAACGTCAATACCGTTGGCTACAGAGCGCTGTACAAAGTATTCAAGCACATCATCGGCATAGTGACGGTAGCCAAGCATATTCTGTCCGCGAAAAAGCATTTGCAGTCTTGTATTCGGGCAATACTTGCGTATTGTGCGAAGTCTCTCCCAAGGATCCTCGTCGAGGAAGCGTATACACGAGTCAAACGTAGCGCCGCCCCAGCATTCAAGAGAATAAAAGCCAACCTTGTCAAGCTTTTCAAGTATCGGGATCATATCCTCTATCGGCATTCTCGTAGCAAGCAGCGACTGATGAGCGTCACGAAGGACTGTTTCGGTGATCTCTATTTTTTTTGCCATTAATTTTTCCCCTCTCTTGTGTCGAATAGGAAACAATATCAGTTAAAGGTAACAAGTACTGCGCCCGTATCTACAGACTCGCCCTTTGATACCTCTACGGAAGCTACAGTTGCGTCGTGTGCTGCCTTTATTTCGTTTTCCATCTTCATAGCCTCGAGTACGACCAGAACATCGCCTGTCTTTACAGCCTGTCCTGCCTTTACCGCTACGTTAAGTATAGTACCGGGCATAGGGGATGTCACTTTTTCGCTGCCCTGTGTACCTGTTGATTTTTTAGGTGCAGCCGCCGCCTTTGGCGCTGCCTTTGGTGCGCTTGCCGCAGCCGGAGCCGCAGCCGTGCTGCCGTCTGTTTCTTCTACCTGTACGTCATATACTACGCCGTTTACTGTTATTTTTAAATTTTTCATCAGAGTAATTCCTTTCGTCTATATATAAAGGTTATTATGCTTTTTCGGAAGCGTCGATACACGCTTATTTGACAGCATATCGAGAGCCGCAACAAGCACGTCTCTTGCCTGCACGGGCTGTATTATATCATCCACATATCCGTCGGCTGCCGCGTTGACAGCATTCAGATTTTCTTTTTTGAATTTTTCAACTATTTTCTTTTTATCCTCGACCGGATCCTTGCTGTCTTTCAGTGCTCCGCCGAAATCGTCCCCGAGCATTATGACTGCTGCTGCCTCTGCTCCGAGAGGAGAAATACACGCGTTCTCATACGCAAAAGTCATATCCGCAGCTCCGCCTGTACCTGCTGCTGCGATATAAACCGCGCCAACAGCGTCCCCTGTTACAAAAGTGATCTTTGCACTCGTTGCCTCGGAGTATGCCGACGAAAGCTTAGCGGCTGATTTTATACACTTAAAGTCTGTAGCGTCAATAAAGCTTACAACGGGGATACTGAACGCATCGCAGAATCTGATAAATCTCGCAGCTTTTGAAGCAGACTTACCGTCTATTGTTTTTTCCGCAGAGGCAACAAGACCAACGGTAAGGCCGTTTACGGTAGCGAGTACGGTTTTTATTGCTTTACCGTATCCTGCCTGAAGTTCTACTGCGCTATCCGCATCAGCCACAGCGAGTGCAGCGTCTGTTGCGCTGTTTCCGGAGGGAGTTCCGGCTGCTTCTATACTGTCATAAGCTATATACGCTCCGGAAAGGTTATTCTGAGGCAGCAGTGTCAGGAGCTGTTTTGCCTTTTCTATAGCCTCATCCTCGTCCGCTGTTACTATATGAGCCGTTCCGTGTTCTGCGTTGTGCTTTGCGGACGCGTCCTGACCGTTTGTACTGAGTGACATTTCTGCCTTTTCGGTCATGATCACAACATCTGCCTGTGCAGCTATCAGTGCCTGAGTACCGCAGCACTTACCGAGTACAAGTGACAACTGAGGAACAACACCGGAAAGGTTATTCGAGTATTTAAGAACATCTCCGTAAGCGCCGAGAAGCTCTGCTCCCTCGTCAAGTCTGCCGCCGATAGAATCGTACATAGCGACAACAGGCTCGCCCGTAGCTTTTGCAAGGTCATAAAGCTTTTTTATTTTTGCAGCCTGCGCCCTTGACATAGCGCCGCCCGAAGCGTCACAATTCTGTGCATATGCATACACGCCCTGACCGTCCACGGTACCGTACCCGGCAACAGCCTCCGAAAAGCCGTCAGCCGACGTCGTAAATGAGTCGATCTGAGTAAAAGCTCCGTCATCAAAAAGCTTTTCAAGCCGTCTATATGCTGTACTTCCGGCAACGGCTTCTCTTGCTTCGTCAAGTGTCAGGGTTTTATTATTTATTACCATCCCTTATCCTCCTTTGATTGGAAATTATATATTTCTCCCTATACATCCCTATTATATTATATTCCCCTCAAAATTTCAACCCCGCGGCGCGTGCTCGCGCTGAGCAATTCGCGCACTGTAGCTTTTGTTACCGCCTACCTTTTTGGCACGCGTACGAGCGAGTTTATTCTACGGTGCAGTCCGCGTCACGGCACTCAGGGTGCCGCTCGTGCTGCATTTTTTTGCAGGCAAATGAGTTTGTCTATTCTGCTTAATATATCCGCAGAGAAGTTCTTATCCGAGTGTGAAAAATTACCGTAAAGAAAAGCTTTAGAAAAACAATTTCTTCGCAAATCCTTAAACATCACAAACATAAACGCGTCACCGGACAGTGACGCGTTTATACTTATGTTTTTATTATTTCTATTCTGTTGGCTGTTCTGTTTTTCGGATACACAAAACAGAAGAGATAAATATACCAGTTACCACTACTAAGCAGCGTCAAGTGCCGCCCTGTGCGGCACGGCGCGGACGGAGCGGTATAATAAACCAAGCTTGACCGCGTGCCAATTAAGTAGAGGACACAACCAACTACAGTGCGCGAATTGACAGCGCAGGCACTGCGCCGCGTTATAACTGCGCAGGCACTGCGCCATAAGTTGCGTAGTAGGCATCGATGGCAGCTTTGAGGGTGTCGTCTATTATGACTTTTCCTTTGTATTCTTTGTTGTATAGATGCTCTATTACTTCTGCCATTGTAACTATGGCAGTGGTCTTTAGCCCGTATTTCTCTTCTATTTCACTCAGAGCACTCTTTTCGCCCTTGCCGCGCTCCATTCTGTCAACGGATACAACAAGTCCGCATACATCGACATCTCCCTGTGCCTTTATAATAGGCAGAGTCTCTTCTATAGAGGTTCCTGCGGTCGTTACATCCTCGATTATTACTACCTTGTCACCATCACTTATCGGACTGCCGAGCAGAATACCCTTGTCTCCGTGATCCTTAATTTCCTTGCGGTTGGAGCAGTAACGAATGTCCTTGTCGTATTTTTCACTTATTGCAACAGTTGCTGCTACGGATAACGGTATACCCTTGTATGCAGGTCCGAACAGTACATCAAAATCAAGACCAAAGCTGTTTTTTATTGCCTCGGCATAGTATCCTCCGAGCCTTCTGAGCTGTGCGCCTGTCCTGTAAAAGCCTGTGTTCACAAAAAACGGAGTTTTTCTGCCGCTTTTGGTTACGAAATCACCAAACTTGAGAACCTGACAGTCTACCATAAATTCAATAAATTCCTGTTTGTACTTTTCCATAATGACCTCCTGTTGTTTGTTTAAAGCCCTTTTCACAGCAAATAATCCAATACCGCAGGCTTGTTTTCTTAACATAATAATACCACTCAGAGCCTCCGGTTTCAATAGAACAGACTGAAAAAATATCATAATTACTTCTTCGGGATCAACAGCATAAATATGCACACAAAAAATATTGGCGGCGGAGCAGCTCCACCACCGACTATAATACCGGACATTTCTCAAACCGGCTTATTTTCTGCTTTCTCTTCCCAGAAGATAATCGACCGAGACCTCTAAAATATCGGCAAGAGCAACCAGCTCTATATCCGTAACATACCTTATCTGTCCTTCAAGCTTTGACAAACCCGAAGCGTTCATATCCACTCCTCTGACCTGAAGCTGAGCAAGCAATTCTTTTTGTTTCATTCCTTTTTTCTTTCGCGCGTCTTCTACTCTGACTCCTATTAAGTTTCTTGATCCGAGTGCTTGCTTACGCAATCTCATTCATGCCACCTCTTTGATAATTATGGTCTGATACTCTTAAAATTATAAAATATTGTTACAAAAATAACAATAGCAATAGTGCAAGAATATCTGTTCGGAAATTTGTGGATTTGGAAAAATAACTTGATATTATCTACAAATTTCAAGTAAAATATTTGTATGGTTTTTTGATAAAATATCAATCTTTGTTTATCTTGCCTAAAAGAAAAATATCAGAAAAAACGAATATTTATACATCATTTAATTGCTTTTTATGCATAATATCCACCATACAAGTACATTATAACACAAAAAAGTACGCTTATTATTTCTAAAAAAAATTAAAAAATTGTTCAAAATAAAACAACTTTTTTCTGATATTTTTGAAAGCCTATTACTGATTTTTTCCTGCTGCCAAAATATCCGGGATATATCATAGCAATTAAATGAAAAACGGGGCCGATCGTAAAATCAGTCCCGTTTTTAGTCATCCGAACAAGGTTTTTATAACGTCATAAACATTTCCGTTCATTACCTTATATTTTGCCGGACAGTCTCCGGCTATCTTTGGTGAAATGGCAGTATGTATGTACAGCGAGTCAAGTCCTGCATTATGGGAGCCTTGTATATCCGTCCGGTAGTCGTTGCCTATCATTATAGACTCCTTCGGATCAAGGTCATAGCGGTCGAGAATCAGCTTGTAGAAATTAATATCAGGTTTTGCACAGCCCTCATCCGAGGAAATGAGAACAGCCTTGAATCTGTCGTAAATTCCGAGGCGGCGTATCTCCGGCTCTGTAAATATCCTTTGTGCGTTTGACAGCAGGTAAGCATTTCCACCGTGAGCTTCTATAGCGTCAAACAGCTCGGGCACACCGTCATACAGTCTGATGAATTTCAGCGACAGTGCGCGGAAGGTCTTTCCCGTAGCTATCGCAAGCGGCATATCAGCCTCTACTCCCTTTTGACTGAACATATTCTGAAAAACATATTCTATCTGAGGCTCGGGAGTGGTCGTATACTTCTCCGGAGGCACTTTTTTTATCTGCTCGTCCACAAGCTTTTGATATGTTTCTTTTAATTCCGTAGGCGTATAATAAGCTCCGTGCATTGCAAAAATATTCGCCATATTTTTCCAAAGGCTTACCTTGTTTTCATTTGTTCTTATATCGACCAGAGTTCCGTACAGGTCAAAGATATAGTTTTTGTACATAGTCTCACTCCTCAAATACACCGGATTTCCGAAAGGCTTTTATGTTATCTCTATTTTAATATATTATTCACTATCTTGCAATAGGAATATGAATATTTTTTCACAGGAATTATTATGTGTCACGGTTTGATCTTTTCTCCTTAAAAGCGTTTATCAATGTTTCGTTTATATCCCCAAGTATATCTATCACCCTGTTAAAGTCATTATCAAGATAGCGAATACTTGTCGTAAAAATTCCCTGTATCACAACTGTCATAAGTATTTCTACCTCTAAGTCACCCTCATACTCGGGGAATTTCTGCAAAATAGCCCTCTTCAGTTCTTTTTCAAGAAGCAACGACATTCTGTATTTTCTTGTACCGGAAAAAAGAATCTTGAAAAGCCCACTTTGATGCACCATTGAAACGCTGAGCACATCAAAGGAATGGCGCGGATCTGTTATAAGCTCCTCCGGTCGCTCAAGGCTGTTTACAGCCGAAACTATAGCCTCCTGCTCCAACCTTTCGGACAACTCATATATATCCTTATAATGCTGATAAAATGTAGCTTTATTTATATATGCCCTTTCGCACAGCTCTTTTACGGTTATTTTTTCTATATCCTTTTTGGTTCTCAGTTCTATAAATGCGTTTTTTATACTTGATTCCGTTCTCCTGACTCTCATATCCATACATATCACCCCTATTATTTTATATTTCATAATCATAAATCAGACAAAATCCAACATTAGTCAATTAATTGACTATAATCAAAAACAGACTATTGTCTATTATTTCACTCTATGCTACTATAATAACAACAAATAACCCACCTGTCAAGCAGCGTAACGCTGCACCCGAAAGGGCAATGTCATCTAAAGGTTTTCAGGTTCGCTGCCTTACGGCAGCGAGACAAATTTTTTACCAACCGCTACAAGGGGAAGGTCTCGCCTGCTGGCTCGGTCGGTGCTTCTGCTGCGCAGAGGTGTCCACCGGACACCCGCTCCCTCTTTCCGCCGGCTACGGCGCTCATAAGGGAGTCAAACCGCGGGTTTTGTGATTCTCGGCTGGCGGTGGG
>JAHKXX010000342.1 GCA_020627425.1 bacterium | reverse complement strand
GCGGCTGCTGTGCATTATTCGCAAAATCCTGCGGATTTGATGACCACTGCTTGGGCTGAGGTCTGCTCTGCGGCTGTGCAGGGCTGGCTGGCTGCTGTGGCTGCTGTGTATTACTTGCAAAGTCCTGCGGATTTGATGACCACTGCTTTTGCTGAGGTCTGCTCTGTGCCTGCGGCTGCGCGGGCTTATTTATCTGTATTTTCGGCTGCTGCGGCTGACGCGGTGCCTGTACTGGCGGCTGCGACTGAGTGAGTCTATCCACCTGTATCTGTGGCTGCTGCGGCTGACGCGGTGCCTGTACCGGCGGCTGTGGCTGAGTAGCGTTTACCGGACGGCGTGCGGACTCCTGCATATTTGGCAGAGCGTCGGAAACACTTTCATTCTGAATGGGTGTCAGGCGTACTGCCTGTGTGTTCTTTATTTCCTCTACCGTTACCTCGCGCTCGGGGGTCATGGGTCCCAGTTCATCCTTTATCTCATCCTGAGCTATCGGGTCGAGCTTCACGGCAGGTGTATTCGCTATTTTTGAAAGAGGTACGGGACGCTCCTTCTGCATCGGGGGGAGCTGGCTGTTATCGTTTGTAACGGGTATCTCGGGCAGATTGTCCTCGTATACCTCTACGTCAATTATTGTAGGCTTTTGCGCTGTCTGGGTCGCCTTTTCACGGAAACGCGAGAAAATACTGTCGGCGCTGACTTCCACTGATTTTGCCTTTTCTTCCGCCTCGGCTTTTGCTCTTGCTTCCGCCTCGGCTCTTGCTCTTGCTTCCGCCTCGGCTCTTGCTCTTGCTTCCGCCTCGGCTCTTGCTCTTGCTTCCGCCTCGGCTCTTGCTTTAGCTTCCGCCTCGGCTTTTGCTTTGGCTTCCGCCTCGGCTTTTGCTTTGGCTTCCGCCTCGGCTTTTGCCTTGGCTTCCGCCTCGGCTTTTGCTTTGGCCTCTGCTTCGGCTTTTGCTTTAGCTTCCGCTTCGGCTTCCTGCTGTAATTTTTCGTTTTCTATCTGTTCCTTTGTTTTGCCCTCGCTGAAGCTGTAGCCACAGAAAGGACAGTCCTCACCGTTATTTACTATCTGATTGCCGCAATTAGGACAATTTATCAATAAACCCATAGCAAAATCTCCCTTGCTCAATTTATATACACAACGCGTCCGGCAAGGGTACTTAAAATCCCTGCCTCCGGTAAAACAGAGTGACAATCAACGCTTGCATATGGTTATATACAAATAGTATTATATATTATATTAAATTAACAGTCAATATCTTTTAAATAAAATGTATATTATACATAAAATTTATCTGTCATTTACATTCAAATTGCCCTTTGCTTTGGTGATATATTTTAAGAAAAAATCCGCCCTTAAAAAAGAGCGGATAGATGTATTCTTATCTTTTGCTGCGGCTGTCCTTTTTTTCCTGCCTGTTTTCATTTTGCTCCGACTGTGTTTTGAGACTGAGCTTTTTATGATAGTTCTTTATTGCCTTTAGCTCCGCCGGAGTAAGTTCTCTCCACTTTCCGGGCTGTAGCATACCGAGCTTAACAGGACCTATTGCGTTTCGTCTGAGCCTTGCTACCTCGAGTCCGACAGCCTCGCACATTTTTCTTATCTGGCGGTTTCTGCCCTCCTCGAGTATTATCTCGAGTACAGTCCTCTCCTTTTCGCTTGTGACCACTCTGACAGAGGCAGGCATAGACTTTCTGCCGTCAACGACAACGCCGGTAGTGAGCCTTGTAAGCTGCTCCTCGTTTATCGCCGGGCGCACCGTAACACGATAGGTCTTTGCAAAGTGGGTAGACGGGTGGCTTATCATATTCGCAAAGCTGCCGTCGTTGGTCATAAACAAAAGACCCTCGGACTCTCTGTCAAGTCTGCCAACGGGAAACAGCCGCGCAGGAACGTCGTCAACCAGCTCGGCTACGCATTTTCTCCCCTGCTCGTCGTTCATCGTTGTGATATAGCCGCGCGGCTTATGGAGCATAATATAGTATTTTTCGGCATTTTTGCTGAGCCTTATCTCTCTGCCTGCTACGGTTATCCTGTCCTTGTAGGGGTCTGCTTTGTCGCCGAGCATTGCCTTTTTGCCGTTTACGGTCACGGCTCCCCTTGATATAAGCTCCTCTGCCTTTCGGCGTGAAGCTATACCGGCGTCTGCTATTATTTTTTGTATTCTTATTTTTTCCTTTTCCATTTTTTACCTCATATTAAATACTATGCCGTGATAAAGAAAAACGTATGCGCCCTTTCAGGAACTGCACTCCCTCTCTATACACAGCCGTGTACAGGCTATCGGTACAGAGCCGATACGATACTCAAGATAGCCTACGGGAGTACCGGGCTTTACATCATACAGTACAAACGGCGCAAGACAGAGTCTCGCCCTTGGCTTATCTTCCTCCGACAGGGGTGCAAAGCAACTGCTTTCTGCACAGACGGAGTACACACGTCCGTCGTAGCTGCGAACGCGGCAGCGAGACAAATCGGACGTAAGCTCATAGTTCTTAACTCTTAAAAAGCCGTAGTCGTAAAGCTTGGCGTGGTCGTTCCAGTCGTTCCTGTCCGACAATGTAACTGCAAAAAGCCTTACTCCGTCCTTGACAGCACTCGAGCAGAGCGTTCTGCCGGCTTTTTCGGTGTAACCTGTTTTGATACCGTCACAGCCCGGGTACAGAGACAGCAGCCTGTTATGATTAGTTACAGTCTGAGTCTTGCCAAAGGGCGATATATATTTTATAGACGCGGTTTTTTTCGATACAATGTTTCTGAACTCTTCTATGCTCATAGCATAGCGGCACAGCATAGCCATATCATAGGCTGTGGAATAATGCCCGCTGTCGTCAAGTCCGCTTGGGGTAACAAAGTGAGTATTATTCATATTCAGCTCTTTTGCCTTTTTGTTCATAAGCTCTGCAAATTTTTCACGTGTGCCGCCTACACAGACGGCTACGGCGTTTGCAGCGTCGTTTCCCGAGGTGAGCATCATACCGCACACAAGGTCATAAAGCATCAGCGTATCGCCGTCTTTAAGATACATACTCGACCCTTCGGCGGACATAGTCCCGTCAAAGTGCACGGGCTTGTTTTTTTTGCCGAGTGCTATGACAGCCGTCATGATCTTTGTGATACTCGCTATCGGTCTTTTTTCGTTTTCATTGACGGAAAAAACCACCTGTCCGTTCTCTGTCATAAGTATTGCTGCCGCAGCGCGAACATTCACCGCGTTGCCGGGGAGTCCCGGCACCAGCATAGCCACAGCTACGACCATTGATAAAAGTCGGGACAATAGACCTACCCCCTGAAAAGCTATTTTTTGATCAATATCACCAGCTCTAGGTTTCAACTTCGCTGCCTTACGGCAGCGAGGCACATTTTTACTGACCGCCGCAAGGGGAAGCCCTCTTTCCCAGGGCTTCCCCTCTCAAAAAACAGTCCACCGGACGGTTTTTTGATTCACCCCTTGCGGAGGGATCAGAAAAAGGAGAGTTTCGCGCTCTGCG
>JAHKXX010000341.1 GCA_020627425.1 bacterium | reverse complement strand
GGAGAGGGACAATAAACCCCGCTCGTACGCGTGCCGATAGGTAGGTGGTAACATCAATCAGAGTGCGCGAATCGACCGCGGAGGCACTCCGCCGCAGCTTGTGTTGGGAGGGGAGATGGTGTATAATAGGGGAGAGGTGAAAAAGATGACACTGTATGATATATACGAACTTATGAATGAATGTAAGGATTGTGAAGGGATAGAAGAGGTAAGGGAGCTTTATTCGGAGAATGTAGAGGAACTGAGCCGTGAAGAGGCAGAAAAAGTTTTCGATAACTCTAAAAACGAGATCCTGTCATTTGATAACGGTACGGTCAGCGTGTCGGATAGGGGAATTATATGCCCTGACTGTAATAATAACGTAGCTTCAAAAATCCTCGGAAATCCGTATGAGATCATTTCGGGAAATAAAGAGGCAACACTCGTTTGCTGTAATTGCCTGAGGCATTTTCAGCTTTGTGATCTCAGAGGGTGATGAAATGAAATATACTACAGCAATATTCGATCTGGACGGTACTATCCTTGATACACTCGAGGATCTGAAAAACAGCGTTAACTTCGCACTTACCGAGTCCCACTGCCCCGAAAGGACTGTTGATGAAGTCAGACGCTTTGTCGGTAACGGAATATTTCTGCTTATAAAGCGTGCTGTCCCCGAGGGGTCGGACGAAACACTTGTAAATACCGTGTTTGGGAGTTTTAAAGCGCACTACGCAGAGCACTGTGCCGATAATACAAGAGAATATGACGGTATCAGCAGTATGTTCAGAGCGCTGCGCGAAAAGGGAATAAAAATCGCCGTCGTGTCAAATAAAGCCGACTTTGCAGTGCAGGAGCTGTGTAAACAGTATTTCCCGGGTCTTATTGATATTGCACTCGGTGAGAGAGAGGGAGTAAAGAAAAAACCCGCGCCCGACTCCGTAAACGAGGTGCTTTGTAAGCTTCACGCAGACAGGGACATGTCTGTGTATATCGGGGACTCCGATGTCGATATTATGACGGCCAAAAATGCCGCTGTGGACTGTATCTCCGTGACGTGGGGCTTTCGCAGCAGAGAATTTCTTATAAGCAGCGGTGCAGACGTGCTCGCAGATAATGTAAGCTCTCTTTATGAGGCTGTTGTCGGGGAATGAAAAAATTTACAAGTTTTTTTGTTTTATGAGTGAAAAATTGCGATAATAACTAAATTAACTCTATTTCATTGACAAAGACGGGATAAGAATTTATAATAAAAATGTTGTTGCAAAGTGAGTTATCGGGGCGGCTGCAAGGGCTGCTGCCGTAGAAATAAGGGGATATGATAATGACTGTTTCACTTTGTGTAATAGCTTATAATGAACAACAGGTAATAGGTTCGCTTTTGTCACTGATAAAAAAACAGACCTATCCGAAAAAACAGACCGAGATAGTTCTTGTGGACAGCAAGTCTACGGACAGTACGCGCGATATACTGCTGGCATTTAAAAAAGAAAATATAAGTGATTATCTTGATATAAAGGTCCTGACAAACGAGAGAGGCTCTCAGGCATCAGGCTGGAATACAGCTATCGAAAACGCGATGGGCGACGTCATAATCAGAGTAGACGCCCATGCCGAGATACCCGAGGACTTTATAGAAAAAAATGCAGAGGTCATAAACACAGGCGAGTATGTCTGCGGAGGTGCCAGACCCAACAGGATATTTGAGCCTACACCGTGGAAGGAAACTCTTTTTCTTGCGGAAAGCTCTATGTTCGGCAGCTCTATAGCCTCGTACCGCAGAGAAAGCAATGACGAAAAAAAGTATGTCAGCTCTTTGTTCCATCTGGCGTATCGCAGACAGGTCTTTGAAAAGGTCGGAGGCTTTAACGAAGCGCTCGGCAGAACAGAGGACAACGAGCTGCATTACCGTATCAGACAGGCAGGCTTCAAAATATGCCAAAGCAGCAAGATAATATCATATCAGTATATCCGCAGCAGCTTTTCGGGTATGATGAAGCAGAAATTC
Source organism: bacterium (assembly GCA_020627425.1). GTDB lineage: Bacteria > Bacillota > Clostridia > Oscillospirales > Acutalibacteraceae > UBA1213. Next base: position 4,850 of record JAHKXX010000341.1, on the reverse strand, counting down.
GGCAACGGCAAATGGATAGGACTTACCCTTGGGGTGTGTCCGAAATGCCTTTCGGTGTTTCACCTTGTTCCACTGTGCTTTGTGCTGGCAGTGATATTTACCGCCGTGATGTCTGCTGTAAATATGACTGTAGGTCTGATTTTTGCGGCGGTGCTGTGGGGATTGTATGCCCTTGCCGCTCTTATAATGACCGTGACGGCTGTAATACCCCAAAAAAAGCATATAACACAGCTGCTGCTGCCGTTTATATTTTTGTGCCTGCATCTGTGCTATGGAGCAGGTACGCTTGTGGGTATCATATATATGCCGTTCTGGAAGGCAAGGCTTGACGGCAGCGAAATGGAAAGAATAGAGGAAGTAAAAAAATCAGTTATACGAAATTCGGAGGGACAAGATGAATAACACTCTTGACATTGTTGCACACCCAAAAAGAGGCTTTTTTAAGAGAATAGGCGAGGATATCGCGGCTATTCCGAAGGAGCACCACGGGTTTATGAAGCAGACCTTTATGCTGGCAAAGCAAGAACTGCTGAAAACCTATAAGGGTGCGATAATCGGACCTGCGTGGGCAGTAATGAAGCCGCTGTTTCAGCTGTTTGTATACTGGTTTGCGTTTACAGTAGGACTCAGGGGCGGATCAAGCCGAATAGAAATGGGCGTGCCGTTTTTCATTTTTATGATGGTCGGCTTTTTGCCGTGGTGCTTTATGAGTGACACGATCTCCGCAGGCAGCAAGTGTATACGCTCCAACAGACAGTTTGTAAACAAGCTCAGCTTCCCTGTGTCGTCTATAATGACATATACGACTATATCCAAGTTTTATGTTCACTTCTTTCTCTTCTCGCTTGCTTTTTTGTATCTTGTCGTAAACGGCTACTATCCTACAATATATACCTTGCAGCTTCTCGTGTATGCACCGCTTATGTTCTTCTTCTTCCTTGCGCTTACATGGTCGCTGGCTCCGATGAGCGCGTTCAGCAAGGACTTTGAAAGCTTCATAACTACCATTATGTCAGGTCTTTTCTGGCTGTCGGGCGTGTGCTTCAATTCCTATACACTGGACTCACACACAGTAAGGACTATACTTCTATTTAACCCGATGACCTTCTTTGTTAACGGCTACAGAAAAGCACTTATATGTAACCAGTGGTTCTTTGATGGCTTTAAGGACGGCCCTGCACATCCGCTGTGGGAGCTGGGCATTTTCGGTATTGAGTTTATACTGGTCATCGCGTTGGGAATATTCAACTACAACCGCCTGAAAAAGCGCTTGCCCGACGTACTGTAATGCTTATACGGTGATAATATGGAAGAGACCCTGTTTCAAAAGCTTCAGCGTGTAAGACCTTCTGATATAGGTCATATATTTCTCTTTTTGCTCGCTGTTATTCCGTCACTGTTCTATAGGCTGTCCCACCGCGATCTGTGGCTTATCTGTGACAACAAAAACGAGGCGCGCGACAACGGCTATCATCTGTATAAGTATATCTGTGAAAATCATCCCGAACAGGACTGCGTATATGCTATCAGCAGACGCTCGCGCGATTATGACAGGGTGCGCGGTCTCGGAAAAACAGTGAACTACGGTTCTCTATTGCACTGGATCATGTATCTGTCAGCCTCAATAAACATCAGCTCTCAGAAGGGCGGCAAGCCAAACGCGGCTGTGTGCTACTTTTTAGAGGTAAACGGTATACTGAAAAACACACGGGTGTTTTTGCAGCATGGCATTATAAAGGACGATATGCCGTTTTTGCACTATAAAAACACTATGATGTCGATGTTTGTGTGCAGCACAAAAAGAGAAACGGATTTTGTGGCAAAAAACTACGGCTATCCCGAAGGTAGTGTCAAGGAGCTTGGGCTGTGCCGCTTCGACAGGCTTCATGATTTCAAGGTAATAAAAAACCAGGTTCTGCTTATGCCGACCTGGAGAAGCTGGATAGCGACCCCGACCTCTGCGTCCGACGCTATAGAGGACGTGTCCGATTTTAGAAATACCGCGTATTTCCGTGCATGGAGCGCTTTTCTTTCTGACAGCCGCCTTCACACTCTGCTCGAAAAATACAGACTTCATCTGGTGTTTTATCCGCACAGAGATATGCAGCAGTATCTAAAATACTTTGATATAAACGACAGCCTGATAACAGTAGCCTCGTTTCCCGAGTATGACGTACAGACTCTTCTGAAGGAGTCTGCGTACCTTATAACGGACTTTTCGAGTATAGCTATGGACTTTGCATATATGAACAAAAGGCTTATGTACTACCAGTTTGACTATGAGGATTTCAGACTCGGCCAGTATCCCGAGGGTTATTTCAGCTATGAGCACGACGGCTTCGGGCGGGTCTGCTATGATATAGACTCCGCATTTGAGGAGATAGAGCTTGCATGTAAGCAGGGCTTTGAAAATCCAGAGGAATATAAAAAACGTCACGACGAGTTTTTTGACCTGTACGATACAGACAACTGTAAGAGAAACTATGAAGCAATAAGGGAGCTGCGCTCGAAGAATGGAAAATAAGATAGATTTTGTAATACCGTGGGTAGACGGCAATGACCCCGAATGGCAAAAGCAGCGCAAAAGCTTTGCTGCACCGTCTATGGCAGATAGCGACAGCGCCGTGCGGTACCGCGACTGGGACAATATGCAGTATTGGTTCAGGGCTGTAGAACAGTTTACTCCTTGGGTAAACAGGATACATTTTATTACCTGGGGACATATTCCTCAGTGGCTGAATACCGACAACCCGAAGCTTAATATAGTAAAGCATACCGACTATATACCCGAAAAATATCTGCCGACCTTCAGCTCGCACACTATCGAGCTGAATATGCACAGGATAGAGGGTCTGTCGGAGCAGTTTGTTTATTTCAATGATGATATGTTTATACTCCGACCGATGGAGCCTACAGACTTTTTCAAGAACGGGCTGCCGTGCGACAACTTCGGACTAAACTGTATATATTTCGGACACGACAGCGCAGGACATTTCAACGGCTCCAATATGGAGGTCATAAATACCGAGTTTAAAAACAAAAACGCCGTTATGAAGCGGGACTTTACCAAGTGGTTCAGTCCTAAAAACGGATTCAGAAACCTTATGCGAACCTTTATGCTGCTGCCGTGGTCGTGGTTTCCGGGGTTTTATTATAATCACCTGCCGTCGTCATTTCTGAAGTCTACCTTTGACACAGTGTGGGAGAAGTACTACGCGGTACTCGACAAGACCTGCTCGGACAGGTTTCGTACCGAGTCAAATGTTAACCAGTGGCTGATGAAGTTCTGGCAGCTTTGCAGCGGCACCTATACAGTACGTCCGGACAGTATAGGCGAATGCTTTCATATAGAGGAGAGTAATTTCGATAGACTCTGTGACACCATAAGGAACACAAAAAAGTCTATGGTGTGCATAAACGACACTCCGAGGACGCTTGATTTTGACAGCAAAAAGGCAGCAGTCAGGGAATGCTTTGAAGCAATACTGCCAGACCCGTCGTCCTTTGAGACTGTATGATATACTAAATATATAAAGACCTGAGAGGTGCCGGGATCTTGAAGCTTGAATTTTCAAAACATGATACGCTTGTAACTAAAGGAATAGCTATTATATTTCTGGTGTTTTATCACTGCCTGTCGAGTAAGGACAGGCTTTTGGGCTATACTGTGGATTTTACACCGTTTAAGCAGAGCCACGCTATGTACATTTTTGAAGCGATGAATATATGCGTCGGAATGTTTGCCTTTCTGTCTGCGTTCGGACTAACAAGAAATATATCGTACAGCTATAAACGACTTGATATAAACGCAAAGGAGACGTCGGTATTTCTGACAAAGAGGACTATATCACTACTCGGCTCGTTTTTTCTGCCGTTTGTCATTTGCGTGGTTGTATCACTGAGCTTTACGGATTACAACCCCTACGGTACGGGCATAAACTTTGTCTTTAACCTGATAGCGGATATGCTCGGTATTTCGGCACTTATCGGCTCAAAGCTGATGATAGGTACATGGTGGTATATGAGCTTTGCTCTTGTTATAATATTCCTGATGCCGCTTACCTGTCACCTGTACAAAAAATTCGGTGTGTTTGTGCTTGTTCCCTATATAGTCCTGCCCGTACTGCTGCAGCCGGGATTCTTCTCGGCTTCGGGGCTTACCAATATGACAAGGTGGCTGCTGTGTATACCGCTCGGAGTCATCTTTGCAGAGGGCAGAGTATTTGAAAAGCTGAAGGAATCGAACGTTACCAAAAGCAGGGTACTCAGCAAGATAATCAAGTTTATTATTCTGACGGTAGTGCTCTGTGCACTTATACTGTTCAGAAGGACAGGCTGGTGTGAAAAGTACTTTTTCTACTTTATCAGCTCTGTTCTGCCGGTAGTATTTATATATTTTATCTATGAATTCATATGTGATATTCCGATCATAAAAACGGTTCTGTCGTTTTTGGGAAAGCATTCGTCAAATATATTCTTTGTTCACACGTTTATACGCGGCGTATGGCTGACAGACTTTACCTATTCACTCGGCAACTGGGTGCTTATCGGGCTGTTTGTGCTGCTGGGTGGTCTTGTTATATCGCTGTGTATAGAGGGCTTAAAGGCTCTTACACGATGGAATAGGCTGCTAAAGCTCGTTACCGATAAGGCAGTAAAGCGTATAGCATAGTGCATAATTTCTTTACAGGCACCATGCAGACAGTACGGAGAGGTGATATTTGGTTGGATAAAATAGATTTTGTTATGATCTTCAACAGATTTCAAAGAGGGAGGCGCCATCCCCGCAGGTTGGACAACCTATGACAGCAACGAACGCCGCACTGGTTATAGCAATGGTTACACTTCAG
>JAHKXX010000037.1 GCA_020627425.1 bacterium | reverse complement strand
GTAGATAAGTATACTTGTTACCACTCCTAAATAGCGCTAAGCGGCGCCCTGAGCGCCGTGACGCGGAAAAAGAGGGACAATAAACCGAGCTTGTACGTGTGCCAAGAATGTAGGCGGTAACACAAACTACAGTGCACGAATTGCTCAGCGCGAGCACGCGCGAGTGCCTCCACTTGACAGGTATTTTTTTTGATATTATAATGTCATTAAAATATAATTACAAAGCAAAGCTTTTAAAAAGGATAGATATGCTATGAAAAAGATTATGGTAATTGTCACTTTGGCTTGTTTATTGTTTGCTGCGACAGGCTGTAATAACAATAATAAACAAGACAGCAGCACCGATAACAAGAGTAGTGATGCAGTAAGTACTCAAAACGACAACAGCACTCAGACATCGGATACTAAAACAGAAAACAACAGCGCACAGTCTTCAAATAATAATACAGAACAAAGCAGCACACAAGCTTCGGTAAGCTCTATGGAAAGTAGCAAAAAAACCGAGGAGAGCAGCAGCTTATCATCCGATACGAAGAAGAACGAAAGAAATTCACAAAACAGCACCGAGGAAAGCTCTGTAACCGATACTCACAAAAACACAGACAGCAGTAAAAACAAAAGCAGTGAGAATGAGGTAATTATACTTAACAGTAATTCTGAGGAAACAAGTGTAGACAGCGACTATGAAAGCTCATCGCCCGAGAGTAAGGAAAACAGCGATAACAAAAAAGCATCGGAGCCGTCCGCACAAAAAGCGGAAAGCTCCGACAGTGATGAAAGCATTGATATTTTCAGCTCGGAATATGAGCTGCCGATAATTTATGTAGAATAATCATTGCGATAAAGCCTGTTTTCTACTCCATAGGGACGCTTATCCGTCATAGTGCCCGGTTCCAGAGTAGAGGTAATATCGTCGCACATATAGACCTTTGCGTCTATATTGTCAATATAACACAGTACAAAGGCTTCGGCGATGGCAGGCGTCTGAATAGCGCCGAATTCGCGTGTGCCGTGATGAGAAAGGATAAGGTGTATCAGCATCCTTATCTTTTCTTTATTGTATTTTTTACCTGAGGAAAATCTTTCCACTATAGAGGCGCCAAGATAAAGATGTCCGAACAGTACGCCGCTACTCGTAAATTCGGCAGAGCCTGAAAGATCTGTTTTATATTCCCATAGCTTTCCTATATCGTGAAGAGCGGTGCCGCAGAGCAAAAGCTCTTTATCAAGCTCAGAAGAGTATATCTCGCATAGCTTGTCGGCAGCCTTCATCATACGATAGGTGTGATATATCAGCCCTCCGCGCAGTGCATGGTGCATAGAGATAGCAGCAGAAGAAGTAGTAAATTTCTCTTTATAGTGGGTGAGGATCGTTATCGCAAGATTACTCAGCGGCAGCTTATCGCCTGTGGTATCGGCGCAGGCATTCAGCATATCGCAGATCTCGTTAAACATAAGCTCTGTATCGACAGGCGGCATTTTAATAAAGTCGTTTATCGTTATCTCGCTGTTGCCGTTGGGGCCTATCTTGTTTACAATAAAGCTTTTTCCGCCCTGAAACTCGTTTACACTGATCTCTACATCTGCAACGGAGTTTTGTTTTACACCGAGTATGTCAAGTCGTGCAAGGTTTGTGTCAAACATCTTTGCGACTATTTCTGTAAAACCGTCTTTCATAGTAATGTTTAAAAAAGGCTTTCCGTTTCTTGCTATTGACTCGTTAATGCTTGTTACTAAAACCGGGCGTTTCAGCTTTGAGCCTATCTCTGAATCCGTAAAGGTTGTATATTGATCCTTTAACATCTTGATTCCTCCGTAGAATAAAATTTTTAACCGTGACCCGTTCTATATAGCGTTCGGGTCACGGTTTGTTGTTTATGGATTGGCAGGAGTTACCTTGAGGAAGCTCTTCCAGGCGTCCTTCCACTCTCCATCGGTATAGACCTTTGACGTACTGTCAGAGGTTATTTCTGTAGTTTGTACCGTTTCGCTGTATACTATTATATCATAATCCGTAATTTTATCAAGATTAGGATCCTCCATCTTGAACAGACCCTTGTCAGAATAAAAACCAAGATTTCTGTATTCATAGCCTGATTCGTTTTCCGGAGGCAACTGGAGTTTTTCCTGATCTCTTTTTCCGTTATTAAACATTACTCTCCAAGAAGATTTTCCCGGAGTGGGAATATTTACATAATATATATCATCTGCAACAGGATGCATTTCTGTGCCAAATTTGTCATTAGTGTAATCAGCCCAATCCCATTCTTTTAATGGTTTATCGTCACTTTCGGTATCATAAATATATGCATATACTTTATCCCAACCGGATGAGGGCTTTTTAAAGTAGATTATTTCTTTACCTGCTTCGGGGGCAGGCAATAATCCGCCTGTGGTATATATACCAAGATTCTGATAGGTATAACCCTCTGATCCACTACCCGGCGTCTGATTGTGGTCGTTACCATCATTATCATTAAAAATGATTTTATACTCACTGTTTGTGCTCGCAAACGGCAGGAAATATAAGCCTGAAGAGGCATCTAAAGACATAGAAGTACCCGGCCAAGCTCCTAATGGCTGTTCATCGCCGTTATAAATAT
>JAHKXX010000340.1 GCA_020627425.1 bacterium | reverse complement strand
TTTTAACGCTAAACAAGCGACAGCTTTTTAGCTATCGCTTGTCATATTCTCTTATTCTGTTTTATTCGGGTTTACCCCAACTATTGACAGAGAGCCTGAAAATATCCGCCTACGGGTAAACTTAGTTAATTATTTTTTTCTTTTTTTGCCTGACAGAACTACAAGCAGTATAACTACTACAAGTGATACGGCAACTATAGAGCCTATGATAACATACTTTATTATATCGTCTCCTGTTATCTGCCATATGGGAGCATCACCCGAGCTTTGGCTTATTTCGCCCTCGGAGCCCGATACGGGGCTTTCGGGAGTGCTCTGTTCAGGCTTGGAGTAAGGACTCGAGATCTCCGGCTCGGAGCTTTCTATGTTGCCCGACTCATCCGAATCCTCAAAGCCGCTTTCAGGCTCGGAGGACTCAACAGGCTCTGACGGCTCCGAGCTTTCCTCAAATGGAACATTTACAAAGCTGATTATCGCAGGGCTTCCCTCACCGGCAACATAGACATCGTTTTCTACTCTGACGGTGCTGTATTTATCAATAACAAATTCGGCAGGCTCACTGTTTAGCGCATATCCGTCCGGAGCCTTTGTCTCTACAAATCTGTAGGTAAGGAACGGCAGCTTTTCTATAACTATCTGACCCTTGTCATTGGTAACAAGGTTTGACAGATACTCCTTCCAGTAGTATGTGCCGCCGCTGTCCTTGCCGTGATCAAGCTCGCTAAGATTATCGGGAGCTGTAGTGTAGTATACCTTTCGCTCGAGTATAAACTCCGCTCCCTCAAGCGGTACGTCCCTGTTGTCCTTTTTATTCAGAATTACGGCGCCCTTATAGTTTACGCCCATATCATCAACAGACTTACCCTTTATCCTGACTGTAGTTGTCGGAGTGGTATACTGTTCCGACCTGTAAGGAAGCACAAGTATAATGTTCGTTATCTGAATAAATGCAAAGTCGGAGGTCTGACCTATTACATACACTTTGTTTTCGGTACTCAGACCGTCAAACACAGCCTTGCCGTCAAGGTCTACCCTTGTTTCGATACCCTCGCAGTCATTCTCAAACGCATAGTATACAAGGCTGTCAGCAAATTCCTTTGCATTACTGCTTGAGGTGTAGGTATCCGAGGGCAGCTCACAGCCTGAGAAGCTCTCATTAAGAGTAATTTTTCCTGTATCATAGGAATATGTTCCTACCTCGAACAGTTCTACTCCGATACCGACAGCGGTACGGTTAAACGTAACCTCAATATAGCCGCCGCCGTGATCCTCTCCATCGTTTTCGGCAAAGGCAGGCAATACAGAGCTGACTGCCAGCACACAAAGCATTAGACAAAAAGCGATAAGCTTTTTTATTCCGATCCTTGTCATTTCGAGTCCTCCTTAGGTGTGTTATTGTTAATTTCCTCAGAATCTGCGAGGAGCAGTTTTTTCCTTGATTTCTTCTTTATTCCGGAAACAATTGTCACTATTATCATGACCAGTATAACAACGGCTATTACAGAGGCTGCTATATACCATATTATCGAACGGGCAGGCAACTGTTTTTCCGAGCTATGTACGACAGGCCACGGGTCTGTATGCTCCATGGTCTGGGTAGAATACGGTACCCGGCTGCCGCGGACAAGAAGTCTGTGGGAATTAATGCCATAGGGTGTACAGGTAAGCAGTGTAACAAGATCCTTGCCGTCCTCTATCTGTATTTTTGAAACGTCACTCGGAAGCACGGTGTTTATCTGATCGACCTCGTATTTGAGCACCTTGTCGAGAGTGTGGACATAAAACGCGTCTCCGCACTTCAACTGGTCGAGATCGGTAAACAGCTCTGCTGTCGGAAGTCCTGTGTGTCCTGCAAGGACGGAGTGTGTGTTTTCGCCTCCGACAGGAAGGCTGGTGCCCTCCATATGGCCGATGCCGTGCTGTAATGTTTCATCATCCAGCCCGTGAAATATCGGCAGATATACACCGATGGACGGTATCTCTACATAGCCTATTGATTCCGTAACGGACAAGAGCTTATCATAGTCCATAACAGACACCATGTCCATATTATGCGCGGCAAGAGCAGCGTTATATTTGCGCGCCTCATCCTCAAACTTTCTCAGGCCGTCGTTACCTATATTCTGTACCGTATTGTCATATGTGGTTATCTCGTCCTTTGCGTTTTGGGAGCTGAGAATACCGCTGAGTATAGGATATCCAAAGGCGGCAAGTCCGAGCAGCAGCAGCAGCAGGATACCGACAAGCGGCAGCTTGCTGCGTTTTTTTTGTTTTGCTTTTGCCATTTAAACCCTCCCTGTTCTCTTTTCTGTAAGCTTAGAAACCCCTTGAAAGAGAAAAAACAATACTGGCAGGGGGATCGCCCGGCTATGATAAGAGCCTATGACTTCACGAGTTTATTATAACATTTTATAAACATAATATCAACCAAAATTCAAAATATAATAAAAAATTTATCTTACTATAAACAAAGTTGTACAATAACGACATCAAGTCACGGATCTCTGAAACATAATACAAAAAAAGAGGCTCGCACCGATGGTGCGAGACCCCTTTATCATACTGCTTCAGTTAAATTACTCTGCAGGAATATAAACTTCCTCTGCTGTAAATTCGCCTGTGTAATCTTCCCAAGCGCCTGTGCCGTACTTATACTTTGTCTTTTCTCTGCCTCTTGCGTGTGTAGGAGCTACAGTAGAATCTATAACATAGATCTGACCTGCGTTAGCAACTGAGTCAAAGCCCATATCTGCTGTCTGGAAGCCTACTACGCCTTCTGCTACTTCGTCATCGGTCTTGCCGCTGTCGAAGATTATCTTTGTTGCGCCGAGCGGGCATCTTGCCTGCCATACATCAGTACCGGGTACCTGCTGCATAGCGATTCCGGGCCAGTATCCGCCAAAGTTCTGACCGAATACCTCTTCACCCTCATTGTTTACAAATGTTGTCTGCTCAGGATAGAATGCGCCTGTGAAATCCTTTATTTCTGAATAAGCATCTTCCCAGAAGTATACAAATACTTCGTCCCAAGAACCATCAGCGTTTGCTGCTGTAGCGGAATTCTTAAGTTCATCTGAAAGCTTGAAGAATATATAATCCTTAGCTACTGATGTGTAGTTCGGCTCAGGCTTAGACTCTTCGCTTGACTCCTCAGACTCCTCGGACTCCTGAGACTCCTCAGACTCCTGAGACTCCTCTGATTCCTGTGACTCCTCGGACTCCTGAGACTCCTCAGACTCCTCGCTTGACTCCTCTGTATCTTCGTCAAGGCTGCTTATGTAGCCTGTGTCAAGTCTTGCTATTCTGAGTGCGTCTGATACGTCAACTGTGCCGTCACCGGTAACATCTGCAACTGCCATCTGCTCTGCTGTCAGTTCTATTATACCAGCGTCATATCTTGCTATCATAAGTGCGTCAGCTATATCTACTATACCGTCGCCGTTAACGTCGCCCAGCATTGCAGGCTCTGCCTTTTGAACGTCTGCGTCAAACTTAGCGTCCCAAACCTGATAGTTATCAGCCTCGTCATATGCATCGTCCGGATTCTCCTCTATGTATGCTGCATACTCAGGAGATACGTTGTTTGTATCAAGAGTAACCTTCAGTGTTACTGTATCGCCCTCAGCAGCCTCTACCTTGAAGTTGGTCTGGCTGTTCTGTGTGCGGATATAATCAGGCTCGTAAGCACCCCAGCTGTAATCCCAAGCGCCGTCTGCACGGATCTTGAACTCTACACCTGTTTTGTCGTCGTTGAGCATATTTGCTGTTACTACAAATTCTGTCTCACCCTCGTATACGCCGTCGCCGTCTTCGTCAGCCATAGCCTCGTCTGCACTCCAGCCGTTGAAGCCGCCGATTATACCGAAGGTATGGTCGGCTGCGTTAAAGCCTGTCTCGTCCTCTACCTTTTCGAACTTAGCGTCCCAAACCTGATAGAGTTCCTTATTGCTGTAAGCATCGTCCGGATTCTCTTCTACATATGCTGCGTACTCAGGAGCAACATTGTTTGTATCAAGAGTAACCTTTATTGTTACTGTGTCGCCCTCAGCAGCCTCTACCTTGAAGTTGGTCTGGCTGTTCTGTGTGCGGATATAATCAGGCTCGTAAGCACCCCAGCTGTAAGCCCAATCGCCGTCTGCACGGATCTTGAACTCTACACCTGTTTTGTCGTCGTTGAGCATATCTGCTGTTACATCAAATGTAGCCTCGCCCTCGTATACGCCGTCGCCGTCTTCGTCAGCCATAGCTACGTCCCCGTCTGAGCCCCAGCCGTTGAAGCCGCCAACGATACCGAAGGTATGGTCAGCTGCGTTGAATGCGTTGTTATCTGTGAATGTAGCATTCCAAACCTGGAAAAGCTCTTCATCAGAATATGCGCTGTCGGGATCATCAGCTATATCTGCCTTGTAGCCTTCAGCTGTATCATTTGTATCAAGAGTTACTGTAATGTTAACATTCTCTTCAGGATCAATAGATACCTTGAAGTTAGTCTGGCTGTTCTGTGTGCGCATATAATCCGGCTCATACTCACCCCAGCTGTAATCCCAAGCGCCGTCGCAACGGATCTTGAACTCCAGGTCGCCGCCCTGGGCAAACGTTTCAGCTGCCTCCGTTGTAAAGTCATCTGATGTGATAGTACCAACGTATACGCCGTCGCCGTCCTCGTCAGTCATAGCTAAGTCCCCGTCTGAGCCCCAGCCGTTGAAGCCGCCAACGATACCGAAGGTATGGTCCGTTGCGACAAAGCCAATCGGATCAGCACTTGCGCCGATAACTGCCATAGAGCTTACCATAGTAGCAGCAAGAGCAATGCCAATAAGTTTTCTCATTCTCATGGGTTATGTTCCTCCTAAATAAAAATTATTTTCGTAAGGTCTTTTAAACCTTTACTCTATTAGATTATACAACTATTTTTATCAAAAAGCAATAGCAAGTAGATATTTTTTTGTTTTTTTTACCTATCAAAAATGCTTTATGTATAGAAAAAGCAGTATTTTTCGCGCTCTGTATATTTTTCCAATATTTTTTGTGAGTATATTTTTGTAGAAAAAAACGGCAGTCCCGAAAAGAGACTGCCGTAATTCTTCACTTAAGTTCTTTTATGGAAATATTATTCCTGAACCTTTCTCTTCTTTGAAGCTATAAGAGCTGCGCCGAGAGCTGCAACTGCGATAGCTGCAAATGCGATAGCCATTGTTGTTGTGCTGTCGCCTGTGGTAACTGTACCGTTGCCGTTAACAACAGTTGAACCGCCGGTTGTGCCGCCGTTTGTTGTGTTGCCGTTTGTGCCGCCCTTATTGTCATCGTTTGCAGGATCTACCTTGCTTGCTTCACTTGTTTCGCCCGAAGGAACGTCACTTGTTATCTGGTCAGCCTTAAAGGTCTCGCTAATATACTCGCCCTTGTAGTCTTCCCATGTGCCTGCGCTGTACTTATACTTTGTCTTCTCAATGCCTCTTGCGTGCTTGGGAGCAGTATTAGTATCTATAACATACATCTGACCTGCGTTTGCAACCTGATCAAAGTGCATATCATCGTTCTGGAATGCTACAACACCGGCATGAACATCGTCATCCTTTACGCCGCTGTTGAAGATTATCATTGTAGCGCCGAAGGGGATCTTTGCCTGCCATACGTCTGTACCGGGGATCTGATCCATCTTTATACCGGGCCAATAGTGACCGAAGTCCTGACCGAATACTGCTTCGCCTTCATCATTTGTGAAGTTTGTCTGCTCAGGATAGAAAGCACCTGTCAGATCCTTTACATCTGTATAACCATCGTTCCAGAAGTATACATATACTTCGTCCCAAGAACCCGATCTGCCGTCAGCTGCTGCTGCATCTGCGGCATTCTTCTTAAGCTCGTCAGAAAGCTTGAAGTAGATGTAGTCTGTTACCTTTGTTGTGTAGTCTTCGTCCTTGGGCAGTGTTGAAACCTCGGAAGCCTGACTTGTCTGCTCACTTGACTGCTCCTGTGATGACTGCTCCTGTGATGACTGCTCCTCCTTTGAAGATTCCTCCTGTGAAGACTGCTCCTCCTTTGAAGACTCCTCCTGTGAAGACTCCTCGTCAGAACCGTTTATTGTAGCGGTGTATGTAACAGGGATAAGAGTAATATCAACAGGCTCATCAGCATCAACTTCACCGTCGTCAATAGCTTGCTGAACATTCTTTGTTGTATCAAGCTGTACTTTGATAACTACCTTGTCACCTACTGCGCACTCTACACAGCAGTTTGTCTGGCTGTTGCCGGTACGAACGTAAGCCGGCTCATAGTCGCCCCAGCTGTCTGTCCAGTCAGCGTCAAGACGAACCTTGAAGGTTATACCTGTCATACCTCTGTCTACCTGTTTGCCTGTGCCATCGTCCTTAGTAGCAGCAACTACCATATCCTCGGTAGCCTCGTCAATAGTGATAGTGCCCTCATAGATACCGTCGCCGTCAGCATCGGTCATGGGAAGGTCTCCGTTAGCACCCCACTCGTTGAAAGAGCCAACGATACCAACAGAATGATCCTTGATCTTGGATACATCATCTACTATAGCGTTAACGCTTATGGCTGCTGTTGAAGCCACAAGAGCTGCTGCGAGAGATATACCGATAAGCTTTTTAGTCTGCATAGTAATCTTCCTCCTAAAAAAAATTAAAATAATGTATAAAGCTGCTTTTAGCTTTATCTTCCTTGATTATACAACCTGAGATTTAAAAAATCAAGAGAAATGTAATAATTTCCCGTATTACTTTTTCTCAGAGATATAGCTTTTTTGTGCGTTTTGACGGATTTTTTCGACAGAAAAGTTTTCTTTCACGGAATGCTTGTCATTTTATTGGTGATTTCCAACAGACTTTAAGATACTAAATTATGCAAAACATTAATTATTTGATTACAAATTTATTACATTATTTGTTACCGGATCGTCAGCCTATACTCTCGTCAAAAAATTCCTTTATTTCGGAAAAAAGCTTTGTGTCAAGCATATTGCACCATCTTTCGCGGTCAAGATTTTCGTTTATGTATTTTTCCTTATCCGAAACAAACCTGCTGTAGTTTTCCTCGGCTGTATAGTCGTAGTCAAGCGCTTCTGCCCACTTGTCGAAATTACTGTTCAGGGTGTCGATATAGTTTATAGCCTCCTGAGAGTAATAAACGTTGTCATGGGATCTTTTTTCGATCAATTTGAACTTAAAACGCTTGTCCCCGTCGAAGCGCTGTTTCCATATATCATAGCCGTAGGATGGCGGTATAACGGTATCGTTGCCGCCCTGTATCACAAAAACGCTGGCGTTGCTTTTTTCAAAGCCCTCAAGCGCCGTGCAGTCGTGATACTCACCAAATTTCATCTTCTCATAAAGATCTATATAGAGCATCATAATATCCGCAAAATTTCCTACGAACTGTGCGCCCTCGGAGCGTATGACGTCGGTAGACCTGTTAAAGCCCGCGACAGAGCATACAGCCTTTACCTCGGGATGATATTTTAGTACCGCGTCCGCGCTGTAGGCTCCCCAGCTGTGTCCCCAGAGGACTATCGGCTTTTTTGGTATATCGGCACTGCCCTCTATATAGTCGAGCGCCGCATTCAGATCGGCTATTCCCTGAGGGAGACCTCCTATGCCTTCGCCGCCGCTCTCGTCGTTTGCCGTGGCGTCATAGGCAAAAACTCCGTAGCCGTTTTTTGCAAAGTAGTTTGACACGTCCATAATTCTTTCCTGACCGCCGCCGCCAAGTCCGTGAGACACAACAACTATCCCCTTTTCATTGTCACCGTAGGTATAGTAATATCCTACAAGAGTCTGTCCTCCCGAGGAGGTGAAGGTGTGGCGGGTGCGCCGAAGTCCCTCAAAATCCGAAAGAGAGTATGACAGTGGCTTATAAGTCTCGTATCTTCCGGTAAAGGAGTTTTCGTAGATAATTGCCGACGATCCGAAGGGTATTATAAAAATAACAAATACAAGCAGTATTGCAGTGATTATTATGATCTTCTTAAAGCCTGTGCCTTGTACTGTTCTGTGCGGAGCAAGTGCTCTCATATATCAACCATCCTTTAAAATTTTATGTATGCCGCCAAGCTCTGCCATCTGTAACACAAGCCTGACTATGCTGTCCTTATACGGTACAAAGCTGCCATGTTCTATAAGACCGAGTATTTCCTCCATATCCGCAAATGCCGCGCCGCAGACCTCGCTCTCCTGTAGAACAAGCTCGTTTATATCTATATCCCTTCTGATAATATAAACATCATCAAAGCCCGTGTCAAAATTCACAGTGAATCCCGGACGTATACACGAAAAGTCCATATCCAGCCCCAGTTCCTCTAAAAGCTCTCTTCTTATTCCCTCGGCACTCGTTTCTCCGGAGATGATATGACCTCCGACGGAAAAATCCCACAGCCCTGCATAAGAGCTTTTGGTTTTGTTCCTGCGCTGGATAAGCATTTTGTTTTCACTGTTTATTATGCACAGATGTGCCACAGTACGGTAACACCCGTCCGGCACACGCTCGCCCCTGTGCATTGTCCTGCCGGTTTTTATTCTGTTTTTATCATAGAGATCCCACTCTTCCATAATCCACCTGTCTTTCGCGCACAAAAAGCTATGCGCCCGCACGTGAAACCCAATGACGTCAACTTAAGAAAACACAAAAGTTTCGCCCGCCTTTACAAAGGCAGCGGAGTCCAGAGGGCGCGGGTGTCCGGCGGGCACCTCTGCCGAAGGCAGAAGCGCCGACCGAACCGGCAGGCGAGACCCAGAGCCTCTGGTCGCGCTCCGCAGAACGCGAAACTCTTTTTGCCTGATCCCTCCGCAAGGGGTGAATCAAAAAACAGTCCGGTGGACTGTTTTTTGAGAGGGGAAGCCCTGGGAAAGAGACCTTCCCCTTTTAGCGGCTATAATAAAATGTGACTCGCTGCCGTAAGGCAGCGAACCTGAAATCTTAAGTTAACGCCATTGACGGGATACCCGGGTGCGGACGCGTGCCGGTATTTTTTATTTGATCGGGGGCACTCATTGTGCGGCGGTGCCAAAGCTATCTTTCTATTTTTACGGCTATTTCTCCCTGCTTTTTATAGATACTGTTCTCGGGAACTATTCCCCTTACCATTGACAGCGGATATACCGTAGTGCCTCTGCCTATGACCGTACCGGGATTCAGAACGGAATTACACCCGACCTCGGCATGGTCGCCTACTATCGCGCCGAATTTTTTCAGCTCGGTGTCTATTCTTCCATCGGGAACGGGAATGGTAACAAGGCTTCTGTCGGATTTCAGGTTTGACGTTATGGCGCCGGCTCCCAGATGTGCCTTAAACCCGAGTATGGAGTCGCCTATATAATTGTAGTGAGGCACCTGTGCCTGCTGAAATATAATGCAGTTTTTAAGCTCAGTCGAGTTGCCTATAACGCTGCCCGCTCCTACTATGGCGCTGCCGCGTATAAAGGCGCAGTGGCGAACCTGTGCATTCGGACAGATAATAAGCGGTCCGTGCAGATATGCCGTAGGAGCTACATCGGCGCTTTTAGCTATCCATATATCGTCTGCTGTTTTTTCAAACTCATCCTCGCTGAGCGTCGGGCCGAGCTGCATAATAAACTCCGAGATCTTCGGCAAAGCCTCCCACGGGTAAGTTGTACCCTCAAATATTTTTGCTGCCATCGTCTTTGTAAGGTCAAGCAGATTTTCTGTTTTCAGATCCTCGTTCATATAATAACAATACCTCCATAGTATTCTTGTGCCATAAAAGACTGTTCACCCCTTGCGGAGGGATCATGCAAAGAGAGTTTCGCGCTCTGCGGAGCGCGACCAGAGACTCTGTCTCTGGACTCTGCCGCCTTTGAAAAGGCGGGCGAAACTTTTATAATTTTTAAACACCGCGAAAAAACGGACAATAAACCAAGCTTGTACGCGTGCCAACAATGTAGGCGTTAACACTAAGTAGAGTGCGCGATTTGACAGCGCAGGCACTGCGCCGCGTGTCAATAAAGTAGGCGGTAACACAAACTACAGTGCGCGTTCAGGGTGCAGCGTCACGCTGCCGCGAATTGCCCCCGGCGGCTCTCCGGTTGACAGCACAGGCACTGCGCCGCGCTATCCTGCGGTCCTGCGCTGAATATTTTTTATTTTCAGGCTGTCGCGGTCAAAGGTAAACACCCTGGTATAGCTGTACTTGCCCGGCTCTGACCAAACGCTTTCCTCGTCATAGTGAGAGCCGCTGTATGTGAGCGTATAGGCTATGTCTATCATATATCCGGTCTTGTTTTCGGACACAGAGTCAAAGTCTATACCGTCAAGCTTACATTCCGTCAGCTGGGTTGTGATATTCTGAAACAGCGTCTGATCGTAATAAAGATCAAGGCTGTCCTCGGCACATTCCTCAAGCGCGAACTGATCGCCGGTACTGAGCGCTTCAACAAGACTTTCTACGCTGTCTCTTACACCCTGCTGCTGATCGGGTGAAAGAATCACGCTGTCTGCCGAAACGACCCTCGTCTCCTGCTGAGCGCAGCAGCACAGAGAAAGCACCAAAGCCGCAAGGCAAAAGCCCGTTACAGCATACCGCGCTGTCTGAGGTAAAATTCTATAAGCTCTACGCATCTTGATACACCAAGCTCGCCGCTGTTTATACAAAGGTTATAATTTATGGGGTCGCCCCATTTTCCCGTAGAATAATAATTATAATAGTTCGACCTTGTTTTGTCTACTTTTTGTATTACATTTACAGCCTTGTCCTTCGGCACCTTGTAGACGTCTATTGCGTATTTCATTCGCTTTTGTATATCCGCATAGATAAACAGCTTTATACAGTCCACCCTGTCACTAAGCACATAATCGGCACAGCGTCCGACGATAACACAGGGCTTTGCCGAGACCTTTTTAATTATATCGTGCTGCAAAAGGAAAAGTCTGTCGTTCATAGGTATCTGGGGGCTTATGCCATATGCTCCGGATACGCCGGACGCAGCGCCTATAGACAGCGAATACAAAAGACTGTTGGTAGCCTTTTCATCCACCTTCTCGAATATCTCGGGGCTGATACCGCTCTCCTTTGCGGCGAGGGTTATCAGCTCTTTGTCATAAAACTTTATACCAAGCTCATCTGCAAGCCGTTTGCCTATTTCCCGTCCGCCGCTGCCGAATTGCCTTGCTATAGTTATTACCATACCGTTTCCTCCTTT
>JAHKXX010000339.1 GCA_020627425.1 bacterium | reverse complement strand
GTTACTTGCACCTATTCCAAAACACCCAGAATTATTTTACACCAACCGGCGGAGTGCCTCCGCGGTCGATTCGCGCACTCTGATTGATGTTACCACCTACCTTTTTGGCACGCGTACGAGTTTGGTTTATTATACCTCTCCGTCCGCGTCACGGCGCACAGAGCGCCGCTTAGCGCTGCTTTGGAGTAAAGACGAGGATGCTTGCTTTTGTTGTTTTGCTTGTCGACTTTATTTTATTTGACATCTATGGTATACTGACATATGTTACTATTCTATATCTGCATTATTATACGGGGACAAGAAGTAGAATAATCAAATACATTTGTTTCCACTATAAAACAGCACGAGCGGCACCCTGAGTGCCGCGACGCGGACGGTACCGTACAATAAATCAAATGTGTACGCGTGCCAAAAAAGTAGGCGGTAACGCTAACTATAGTGCGCGAATTGAGAGCGCAGGCACTGCGCCGCCGTGCGGCAAGAGAGAGTCGACAGCGGAGGCACTCCGCCGGGGGGGGATATGGATGAAATGGCTAAGGCATTTGAGGACAATAAATAAACATAGATTTTTGGTAATGAAGCTCTGCTTTAAGGTAGGACTGTATAAACAAGGGCTTTTGCATGATATGTCTAAGTACTCTCCTACAGAGTTTTTTGTAGGAGCAAAATATTTTCAGGGAAACCGTAGCCCGAACGACGCAGAACGAGAGGATAAGGGCTATAGCTCTGCGTGGCTGCACCATAAGGGCAGAAACCGCCACCACCTGGAGTACTGGATAGACTACGGTCTTTCAGAGGGGCATAAGATGGAGGGTATGAAAATGCCGACAAAATATGTCGTGGAAATGTTCTGCGACAGAATTGCCGCAAGTAAAATATACCGTGGTAAGGACTATACCGACGCGGACGCGTATAATTATTTCAAGCGCTCGCAGGATCACTATATTATCCATAAGGATACAGAGGCGCTGCTTGAAAGTATGCTGCTCTACCTGAAGGAAAACGGCGAGGAAAAAGCTCTGCGCTATGTAAAAAAGGAAATACTTCATAAATAAAAGACACCGCCGGAAAGCGGTGCCTTTTTGTTTAAATGCTTTGCTTAGGGCAAGCAAAGGCAAGCCGTAAGCTTGCTTTGTGGTTATAACAAACTCTGTATCTCCGGAAACGGCGATAGACTTCTTTTTAGTATGCCGTTCATATATGCAATAGCGGTGCCGTAGTTAGTTATCGGTATGCCCTCGTCCTCGGCGCATTTCAGCCTGTACTGCATCTCGCGTTCGTTAAGCATACAGCCGCCGCAGTGTATTATAAGCTTATATTTTTTCAGATTTTCGGGGAACTCCGTGCCGGAGCTGTACTCAAACCTTGGGGTGATACCCGTAAACTTCTTTATAAGCGCCGGCAGCTTTACCGTGCCTATATCGCCGCACTGCCTGTGGTGTGTACAGCCCTCGGAGATAAGCACACAGTCATCCTCGCGCAGCTCGCTGACGGCCTTTACTCCCTCTACCGCAAGCCTCAGGTTTCCTTTGTAATTGGCAAAAAGTATTGAGAACGATGTAAGTCTTATGTCCTCGGGAGTGTCACGGCTTACACGGGCGAATGCCTGACTGTCAGTTATCACAAATGCAGGCTTTTTTGACAGCGCCTGTAGCGTCTGCGGCAACTGTACGTCCTGCGTGACGACTGCACTCGCGTGCGCGTCGAGAATATCCCTGATAGTCTGCTGCTGCGGCAAGATAAGCCTTCCCTTCGGAGCAGCCTTGTCTATGGGTACTACAAGAACAACAATGTCGCCCTGCTGCAGCTTGTCGGAGATTATAAATCTTTCCTGCTGTGTGATACGGCTTTTTTTGGCGATAAGCTCTCTCAGCTCGTTGATGTTTTCTCCTGTTTTCGCACTTATGCAGATCTCGTTGTCTCCGTCCGGCTCTGTTCTTGCGGTATCGGATTTGTTATAAGCGATTATATACGGAATGTTTTTTGCTTTTATTTTTTCTATAAGCTTTTTGTCATCAGGCGTCAGTCCTATGGCGCTGTCACATACAAGCACGGCTATATCCGTTTTGTTGAGTACCTGATAACTCCTTTTTACTCTCAACGCTCCCAGCTCGCCCTCGTCGTCGATACCGGGCGTGTCTATGATAACCACCGGACCCAGCGGCAACAGCTCCATAGCCTTTTGCACCGGGTCGGTGGTAGTGCCGAGCACATCGGACACTATCGCTAAATTCTGGGAAGTAACGGCGTTTACAACGCTTGACTTTCCGGCGTTTCTTCTGCCGAAAAAGCCTATGTGTATTCTCTCGCCGCTTGGTACCGAATTAAGGCTCATGCCGTCCTCCTTAAAATCTGAAATCGCGGCTGCCCTCGTGAATATCAAGAAGGTGCTGTTTTGTTATATTTCTTACACTTTCCTTGGGAATATTCTCAAGCTCCTTCAGTATAAGCTTTTCTCCGACAGCCTTTGTTTCGGGGGAAGCATAGTCCTCAAGGTATTCCTTCAGCGTCATAAGCGCGTTCGGGTGACAGCAGTTTTGTATCTGCTTTGCCTTGCACAGCTCCATAAATCTGTCGCCTGTTCTGCCTGCGCGGTAGCACGCGGTACAGAAGCTGGGGATATACTCCATATCCATCAGCCACTTCACAACTTCGTCAAGCGTTCTTCTGTCGCTTACATCGAACTGAGACGAATCCTCGTCCTCGGGTACAGGCTCTGCATAGCCGCCGACGCTTGTCTTTGAGCCGCCGCTTATCTGTGATACTCCCAGGTGCAGCACGCGCTCGCGGCTCTTCTGGCTTTCTCTTGTAGATACTATCATACCCGTATACGGTACGGCTATTCTGATACAGGCAACTATCTTTGCGAAGGTGTCGTCGGAGATACCGTTATCAAATACGTCCGGGTCAATATCGTCGGCGCGTCTTACTCTCGGTACGCTTATGGTGTGGGGACCGACTCCGAAGCGTGCCTCAAGGTGCTCTGCGTGCATAAGTATTCCGACAAATTCATATCTGTAAAGCTCCAGACCGAACAGAACGCCGCAGCCTACATCGTCTATGCCTGCCTCCATGGCTCTGTCCATAGCCTCGGTGTGATAATCATAGTTATGCTTTGGTCCTGTCGGGTGAAGTCTCTCATAGCTTTCCTTGTTGTAGGTCTCCTGGAAGAGTATATATGTACCGATACCTGCGTCTTTCAGCTTTTTATAGTTCTCGTGTGTAGTAGCGGCGATATTTACGTTTACTCTGCGGATAGCCCCGTTTTTGTGCTTTATGCTATAGATAGTGTTTATGCTCTCGAGTATATATTCTATAGGGTTATGCACCGGATCCTCGCCTGCTTCTATCGCAAGACGCTTGTGACCCATATCCTGCAGCGCCATAACCTCCTGCTTTATCTGCTCCTGAGTCAGCTTTACTCTCGGGATATGCTTGTTCTTTGCATGATAAGGGCAGTAGAGGCAGCCGTTAACGCAGTAATTCGAGAGATACAGCGGTGCGAACAGAACTATACGGTTACCGTAATAATCCTTTTTTATCTGCTCCGCAAGTGCAAATATTTCTTTATTTTTTTCTTCTATATCACAGTCAAGCAGCACAAGTGCCTCCTTGTGGCTTAGACCCTTTTCGAGTCTTGCTTTTTCGAGTATCTCGTTTATCAGTGCCTCGTTATGCTTGTTTTTTTCCGCATATTCAAGACATTCTCTTATTTCCTCGTCATTTATAAACTCCTCTGCCTTCTTAGAGGCAGGGTCATATTTATATCCCATTTTATATTCTCCTTTGTTATTTATTGTTTTGTCCCGTACCCCGGACAGTCGCGCAGTCGCCACGGTCTACAACTACTTCGTATCCTATACTCTTCATTTCGGCTTTAAGCTTTTCGAGTCCCTCGGCAGCTTCGCAGTCGGTAAAAAGCTTATTGTCGTAGAGTGTGTATTTTTTTCTTGCGTCTACCGGCGACAGGTTCGGCATAATTACGTTAGCGCCCGACAGTATCCCCAGCTCTCTGCCCCTCGGATGAATTGTACCGAGGGCTGTTGTAGACGGCAAAAGCACAGTTGGCAGCGTCAGTCTTATAAGTCCCAGCATAAAAAGCGTAAGCTCTGCCGTACCGCTTGCAAATTGTGAAAAGGGTGTATCATGCTGGGCAATAAACGGACCGATACCCACCATATGCGGCTGCAGCCTCTTTATAAAGAGCATATCCTCGGCAAGATTTTCCGCAGTCTGAAATGGACTTCCCACCATAAAACCGCAGCCTGTCTGAAAGCCTGTATCTTTAAGGTCACAGAGGCACCGAAGTCTGTTGTCAAAGGACATCGACGGCGGATGAAGTCTCTTATAGTGTTGTCCGGTCGCCGTCTCGTGTCGCAGCAGGTATCTGTCCGCGCCCGCATCAAAAAATGCCTTATAGCTTTCACAGGATTTTTCTCCTATAGAAAGTGTAACGGCGCAGTCAGGGTATTTTTCCTTGATAAGGCGGACTATACTGCATATTTTATCATCGTCAAAATATTCGTCCTCGCCTCCCTGAAGCACGAAGGTACGAAATCCGAGTGCATAGCCGTTATCACAGCAAGAGAGTATCTCCTCTTCGCTGAGTCTGTAGCGCGAGATGTTTTTATTGCTTTTTCTTATACCGCAGTAGTAGCAGTCATTTTTACAATAGTTTGTAAATTCTATCAGACCTCGGACAAAGACATCTTTCCCGTAATATTTTTGGCGTACACTTCTCGAGAGCGAGAAAAGGTACTCCGCGTCCTCCGGAGCATGATTTTTAATAAGCTCTGTATATTCCTCCCCCGAGAGAGTGGTATTTTTATACAGCTTATCAATAAGATTTCGGTTCATACTTTTGAACAGACGAGTTTAGAGCTGATACCGTCTATCATACCTATTTTTCCCGAGAGCGTATTGATAATATCCATCGGTGCATCAAGGGCTATACTGATTATATTTACGTTTTTCTTTTGATACGGCAGTCCCATTCTACCTATGATATACTCTCCGTACTCGTGCAAAAGCTCGTTAAGCTTATCCACGGAATCTGTTTTCTCTACGATAATTCCGATTATTGATACTCTTGTTTCCATTATTGTACTTCCTTTCAAAATAAAAATTCAATAAAAAATGCGCCCTCAAAGGCGCAACAAAAGACAAAAGCTTTTTTGTGCCTTCCACGTCAGAAAACCTTCCATGTCAGGGGTCACTTTTCTGTCTCTTATTATACCACTCCCTCCCCTCTACGTCAAGGCGGCGGCGCGTGCTCGCGGCCCGGTGCCCGGGCGGTCGATTCGCGCACTCAGGTTGGTTGAGTCCCTCACCCTGATGGCACGCGGACAGGTCTGGTTTATTGTCCCTCTTTGTCCGCGCCGTGCGCCCGAAGGAAGTGCCCTTGGGGTACCGCACAGGGCGGCACTTGACGCTGCTTCTGAGTGGAGGCGAGTATATTTGTCTATCCTGTTTTGTGTACCGACTGAATAAAAGAATAGAGAATAGAGAATAAAGAAAAAAGAATAATGAGTGTGATAACCTCACGGCATCCTCGCTGTACTGCTTTTTTGGAGACAATGAGTAGGATAGACAGAAATATTCG
>JAHKXX010000338.1 GCA_020627425.1 bacterium | reverse complement strand
TTAAGGCATACTCCGGCAGAGTCGTAGCCTCTGTATTCAAGCTTCTCCAGTCCCTTTAGCAGGATAGGAGCAGCCTGTTCATAACCGATATAACCAACTATTCCACACATAATTATCTGCCTCCGGAATCATCTGTAAATAATGTCTTCTCTTTTGGGACCGTTAGATATAAGCTTAAACGGTACACCCACAGCCTTTTCTGCAAATTCTATATACTTACGACAGTTTTCGGGAAGCTCCTCATACTTCTTTATTCCCCTTATATCACACTTCCAGCCGGGGAGTACCTCGAGTATCGGCTTCGCTCTTTTCAGCTTTGTGGTAGACGGGAAGTAGTCTATTCTCTCTCCGTCAAGCTCGTAAGCAACACACACAGGTATCTCGTCGAGATAACCGAGTACATCAAGTACAGTAAAGGCTACCTGGGTAGCTCCCTGTACCTTGCAGCCGTAACGCGTAGCAACCAGATCAAGCCAGCCCATTCTTCTCGGGCGGCCTGTGGTAGCTCCGTACTCGCCGCCGTCACCGCCGCGGCGTCTCAGCTCATCGGCTTCCTCGCCGAATATCTCACTGACAAATTCGCCTGCACCAACTGCACTTGAGTATGCCTTTACTACGGTAATAATATCCTTTATCTCATACGGAGGGATACCGCCTGCACCGACCGCACCATAGCCTGCTATGGTGTTTGATGATGTGACCATAGGATATATACCGAAATCTGTATCCTTCAGAGAGCCTAACTGACCCTCGAGTAGAATGTTTTTGCCGCTTACTGCTGCATCGTGAACTATATCAAAGGTATTCGCAACATACGGCTCGAGTATCTCCTTGTACTCCATAAGCTTACTGAACATATCATCAGCGCTGATAGGCTCTTTATGATATACGTTCTTTATGATAGCATTTTTTACCTCGAGTATTCTTGCTATTTTCTCCTTCAGGGCGTCTGTATCATCATACAGCTCGTTTACCTGAAAACCGATCTTTGAAAACTTATCGGAATAGAACGGCGCAATACCGGACTTTGTAGAGCCGAAGCTTTTTCCGCCCAGACGCTCTTCTTCGTAGCAGTCAAAAAGTATATGATACGGCATAACTATCTGCGCTCTGTCCGATACAAGTATATGCGGCTTTGGAACTCCTCTGTCAACGATAGAGTTGATCTCCTTTATAAAATTTTCAACGCTTAAAGCTACTCCGTTGCCGATAACATTTGTTATATGCTCACAAAATACACCGGAGGGCAGCTGGTGCAGTGCAAACTTTCCGTAATTGTTTACTATGGTATGTCCGGCGTTGCTGCCGCCCTGAAAACGAATTACCATATCCGATTCCTGAGCGAGAACATCGGTTATCTTGCCCTTACCCTCGTCGCCCCAGTTGGCTCCTACAATTGCTCTTACCATCTTCTGTAACCTTCCTTCGTTTATATTATCCGACAGGCGCAGCAAGTACTCTGCCTGTGCCTCTGTATACATTTACAAGACCTTCGCCCGAGGCTGCCGAGCCTATAAGAGATCTTGTGGATCTTTCCACTGTAAACTGAAGCGACTGCGACCAGGCAATAGCAAAGTTACCGTCGATCTTCAATACGTCATTTTGCAGATCAAAAACCATCAGCTCATCAGACGGAACCGGGCTTTCAAGTACTATAACTCCCTGTCCGTGCAGTGTAGTATTAAACAGTCCCTCTCCGCCTGCTACCGCAGAGGAGAAGTTTGATCTTGCCGTAACAGACATCTGGACAGTGTCGTCGCACGCAAGAAACAGTCCGTCATCTATTGTTACCGCACCGTTCCAATCAGCAAGGTTTTGC
>JAHKXX010000337.1 GCA_020627425.1 bacterium | reverse complement strand
CAGAAAGACTCCCCCGGAGGAGATAAGAAGAAGAGTTGAGGAAGCAGCAAGATCCCTTGATATAGCTCACCTTCTCGAGCGTAAGCCGAAGGCTCTCTCCGGTGGTCAGAGACAGCGTGTTGCTCTCGGTCGTGCTATCGTTCGTGACCCGAAGGTATTCCTTCTCGACGAGCCGCTGTCAAACCTTGACGCAAAGCTCAGAACTGCCATGAGAACTGAGATATCAAAGCTTCATAAGAGACTCGGTACAACATTCATCTACGTTACACATGACCAGACAGAGGCTATGACGATGGCTGACCGTATCGTTGTTATGAAGGACGGCTTTATACAGCAGGTTGATACTCCTCAGAACCTTTACGACAGACCTTGTAACCAGTTCGTTGCAGGATTTATGGGTACTCCCCAGATGAACTTCATCGACTCTACTATAGTTCGTTCAGGTGACGACTACGGTATACAGTTCGGTAAATATACAATCCCGCTGCCTGAGTCAAAGAACAAGAAGAACATTCTTTCACACTTCGTAGGCAAGGAAGTTGTTCTCGGTATCAGACCTGAGGACGTACACGATGAGCCTGAGTTCCTTATGAGATCGGAAGACAGCATTATCGAGGCACAGGTTGAGATCACCGAGCTTATGGGTAATGAGATCTATCTGTATCTGAACATAGAGGGTACTCCCAGCGTTGCCCGTGTTGACCCGTCGTCAACAGCAGAAGCAGGCGAAGAGATAGAAATCGCCTTCGACGTTGAGAAGATACATATCTTTGACAAGGAAACAGAGAGAACTATCACAAACTGATAAGAATTATCTTCCCCGGGGATGTATGTCCCCGGGGATATTTGTTTAGTGTATAGTTTTAGCCGGCAAAAGATAGCTGCGCGACAATAAATCGGTACTGATTCTGGAGACAATAAGTAGAGTAGACAAATATACTTGCCTTCACTTCAAACCAGCACGAGCGCCGCCCTGAGCGGCGTGACGCGGAAAAAGAGGTATAATAAAACCAACCCGTACGCGTGCCAAAAAAGTAGGCGGCAATACTAATTCGGGTGCGCGAATTGGGTGCAGCGTCACGCTGCCGGGGATTTTTTTCTTGACATAACTCTTTTTAGGTGCGAAAATATGAGCACGGCGTCTTTCTGTCAGAGAAAACGAACCGTGCTTATTATTATAGTTATTGTTATGTTGGTGTGTGAAATGAAAAAAATTATTTCCTTAATGCTTGTCGCGGCTGCCTTATTTCTGCTTGCAGCCTGTGGAGGGGTGGACAATGCAGACAAAACAAATACCGCCGAAGTTTTATCCGACGGCGAAAACGGCGGTGTACTGAGAGACAGCGGCTCAAAACTAAATACAACAATAATAGGTGTAAACGGCTCCGTAACAGCCTGTGCAAGCTTTACGGGCGGCACCCCTCCGTATAAATATAAGTATTCGTGCTTTAAGGGAGACTCCCCGACTGATACCGAAGACTTTACCGATAATACAAAACAAATCATCAGCTTTTCTTCATCAGGCAGCTATACTGTGCGGATAACTGCACAGGACGCCGCCGGAGAGCAGGCATATAAGGATATAAAAATCACAGCCAAAAACAGGATCGTTAATTATGGTATCCCCTATACATATGAAAAACTTTGCTCCGATATAGACTGTTTTGCACTGACCTATCCCGATATTATCAAGGCGTATTCCATAGGTTATTCGGAGCAACACAGAGATATAAAGACTGTTGCCGTTGGCAGGGGAAGCAAAAAGGCTCTTGTGGTCGGAGGTATACATTCGAGAGAGCATATAACCGTTTCCTTTGTAATGCGCTGCGTCGAAGAGTATGCACGCGCATACTGCGAAAACAAAAAGTACGGAGACTATAACATAAATTCAATTCTTGATGAATATACTATTTATTTTGTGCCGATGTCGAATCCCGATGGTACTAATATTTCCGTGACGAGAAAAAACAGTGCAAATGTAAGTATCAAAGGCTTTGACCCCGACGCTTTCAAGGCGAATGCCAACGGGGTAAACCTCAACAGAAATTTTCCCTTTAACTGGGAGGAGCAGTATTCAAAAATAGCTTCTACGGTCGGCGATACAGATTACCCCGGAGCTTCGTCTGCGAGTGAGTCGGAGACAAGGGCTATAATAGAGCTGTGCGACGATAATGATTTTGAGTGGCTGCTCGATATGCATATACTCGGTAACGGTATATATTGGCGCGACAGCAAAAACGGTGAAATAAAGGGCGACAGCAGGCTGCTGAAGAAAATAACGGAGAAGTGCTCCTACAGAATTTTTGAAGAGACTACAGATCCCGATTTGTACAGCGGCGGTCTTGAAAACTGGTTTCGGTATGAGTACAAAAGACCTGCGTTCTGTATAGAACTGATACCCTTTGAGCAGGGACAAAAATGGGACAGCTATATCGGCTATAACTATAGCTTTGATGAAGCAGTCGTCTGGGAAAAAACAAAATATACCTTTTTGGCGGCACTGTCATAGGGGGTAAGCCGAATAATAAAAACAGCCTGTATCAAAGCGATACAGGCTACAAATTTCCGATGTTATGTTACACGCCTTCGGTTGGCGCAGAAAGAGAAGAATTACTCTCTTTCCTCTCTCATTTTTGCAAAGCACTCGCTGCAGTATACGGGACGATCCTCGCGCGGCTTAAAGGGAACCTTTGCTTCTTTTCCGCAGGACGCACAAATAGCTGTGAACATTTCACGCTCGGGTCTCTGCACATTCTTTCTTGCGTCACGGCAAGCCTTACATCTCTGAGGCTCGTTTTCAAAGCCCTTTGATGCGTAAAATTCCTGTTCGCCTGCTGTGAATACGAACTCTGCGCCGCACTCCTTGCAAATGAGAGTCTTATCTTCGTACATGTTGTTTACCTCACTTTGGTATGATAATTATTTACCCCCGGACGGTCTTGCACCGTCTTCTTTGACTTTTGCCAACGCTCTCTCTGTAAGCTACAAGGGTGTATAGTCAGCTTGCTCTGATGCTTTTTAGTTTTCTTCGTACTCTCTGCATGGCGTTCGTGCAGGACTTTACGGATATGTTGAGATCCGCCGAGATCTGTACATAGCTTTTGCCGTCAAGATATTCCTTCAAAACGCAAAGCTCCTTGTCAGTCAGCAGATGCCGAAGCTCCTGCTTCAGTGTAGCGACATCGTCCTTGCCGATAAGCGCGTTTTCAGGCTCCAGTGATTCCGGAAGAGGAATATTCAGAAGCTCATCAATGGATACTGCTCCCAGATTGGCTCTGTTTTTGTCAGCTGTACTTTTTCTGACGGCAGATACTACTCTGTTTCTTATACAGACGGACGCATATGTTCCAAATGATGCGTTTTTCTCCTCGCTGTAGGTCAGAGCGGCGCTGTGAAGCCCCAGCATACCCTCCTGATACAGATCATCTGCGTCAAGTCCACAGCCGAACAGATCGCTGCACTTACTGCGTATTACCAGAACATACCGCAGGGAGAGTTGTCTGAATGCGTTCTCACCGACAGAGCCGTCTTTATTTTCGCGATAGAGTCGTACAAGCTCTGTATCACTGAGATTTACTGTCGTAGGACTATCCTTCAACTTCCTGCACCTCGGCTGATTTTTAGTAAACAGGCGGCAATTCCACCGATTTTTATCATACACTATTTTTTTTTTAAAGTCAATGAATATTTATAAATATTGTTAAAAATATTTTTTCCAAACAGACCAACCTTCAAAATTGAACATAAATCTGTTGAATAAATCCCCTATATATGTTATAATTTAAGCAACATTTTACCGGAGGGAGAAAATTATGAATATTACAAAGGACATTAAGTATATCGGTGTCAACGATCACAAGATAGACCTCTTTGAGGGGCAGTATATCGTTCCGAACGGTATGGCATATAATTCCTATGTTATACTTGACAACAAAATAGCCGTAATGGATACGGTGGACAGAAATTTCAAGCACGAATGGCTGAATAACCTTGAGGACGCGCTCGGCACCAGACGTCCCGACTATCTGATAGTTCAGCATATGGAGCCTGATCACAGCTCTAATATCGTCAGCTTTGCAGAGACATATCCCGAGGCTACGATAGTATCAAGTGCAAAGGCGTTTGTTATGATGAAAAATTTCTTCGGCACTGATTTCAGCGACAGAAGAATGGTCATAGCCGAGGGTGATACACTCTGCCTTGGCGAGCATACGCTCAGCTTTGTTGCGGCTCCTATGGTACACTGGCCCGAGGTCATGATGACCTATGATCAGAAGGACAAGGTCATCTTCAGCGCCGATGCGTTCGGTAAGTTCGGCGCTCTGGACGTAGAGGAGGACTGGGCGTGCGAAGCAAGAAGATACTATATAGGTATAGTGGGCAAATACGGCGTTCAGGTACAGAATCTGCTGAAAAAGGCGGCGACCCTTGATATACAGACGATCTGTCCGCTGCACGGTCCCGTGCTTAGCGAAAACCTTGGATATTATCTGGGACTGTACAATACATGGTCGTCCTACGGCGTAGAGACAGACGGTATAATGATAGCCTATACCTCTGTTTACGGCAACACAAAGAAGGCAGTAGAGCTTCTTGCGGAGAAGCTGAGAGTCAAGGGCTGTCCCAAGGTAGTAGTAAACGACCTTGCCCGCGAGGATATGGCAGAGTGTGTTGAGGACGCGTTCCGCTATGGCAGGATAGTTCTTGCGACAACTACCTATAACGCAGAGATCTTCCCGTTTATGCGCGAGTTCATCAATCACCTGACCGAGCGCAATTTCAGAAACAAGACCATCGGTATCATAGAAAACGGTTCATGGGCGCCGCAGGCTGCAAAGACTATAAAGAAAATGCTTGAGGGCTGCAAGAATATAGAATTTACCGACACAACCGTAAAAATAATGTCCGCTCTGAACGAGGAGAGCAGTGCTCAGCTTGAAGAGCTTGCAAATGAGCTTTGCCGTGACTATATGGCTCAGGACAACGAAACTGCCGACAAGAACGATATGAGCGCCCTGTTTAACATCGGCTACGGTCTGTATGTAGTTACTTCTAACGACGGCAAAAAGGACAACGGACTTATAGTAAACACCGTTACCCAGGTGACTAACTCTCCGAACAGAATAGCTGTCTGCATAAACAAGCAGAACTATTCACACCACGTTATAAAAGAAACGGGTATTATGAATGTAAACTGCCTGTCTGTAGAGGCACCGTTCAAGGTTTTCGAGACCTTTGGCTTCCAGAGCGGAAGAACGGTCGACAAATTCAGGGACTGTGAGCCGCTTCATTCCGATAACGGACTTGTGTTCCTGCCGAGATACATAAACTCCTTTATGTCACTGAAGGTAGAGGACTATGTAGACCTTGACACACACGGTATGTTTATATGCTCCGTAACAGAGGCGCGCGTGCTGTCCGACAAGGAGACTATGACATATACATACTACCAGAACAACATAAAGCCAAAGCCCGAAACAGACGGCAAAAAGGGCTGGGTGTGCAAGGTATGCGGCTATATCTATGAGGGCGAGGAGCTGCCCGAGGACTTCATCTGTCCTCTGTGCAAGCACGGCGCAGCCGATTTTGAAGAGATAAGCGACTGATAAAGCTCAGTGACTTTAACAGATGAAATAAGCCCGGGTCAAAAAAGACTTGGGCTTATTGTTTTAAATAACCAATGTTAACAACTTAAGAAAACACAAAAGTTTCGCCCGCCTTTACAAAGGCGGCAGAGTCCAGAGACAGAGTCT
>JAHKXX010000336.1 GCA_020627425.1 bacterium | reverse complement strand
GGGCTATAGACTGAGGATCCGACGGGTCGGCACAGTTAAGCAGAACGATAAACGGTTTGTTTATCTCCTTGAGCTCTTTTATTACACGCTCCTCGGCGTCGACATACTCGCTTCTTTCTATATCGCTGATAGAACCGTCGGTAGTTATCACAAGCCCGATAGTGGAATGATCCGTTATGACCTTTTTTGTTCCAAGCTCGGCAGCCATATCAAACGGAACAGCCTCGTCAAACCATGGTGTTTTGACCATACGAGGCTCCTCGTTCTCTATGTAGCCGAGAGAGCTGGGTACAATATAGCCTACACAGTCTATCATTCTCACACGGAAGCACGACATATCATCAAGCCGTATCTCTACTGCTTTTTCTGGAATAAACTTCGGCTCCGTGGTCATTATCGTCCTGCCGGCGGAGCTTTGAGGAAGCTCGTCCCTTGCCCTTTGGCGCTGTTCCTCACTGTCTATATTCGGCAGAACAAGGGCGTCCATAAAGCGCTTTATAAATGTTGATTTTCCCGTACGGACAGGTCCGACTATACCGAGGTATATATCTCCGTTGGTACGTTGCGATATATCCCTGTAAATATCGTATTCTTTCAAGCTGCACACTCCTTTTACATCGGTATCAGTATCATTCTGCGGCGGTCTATAGTATCGCCCTCAAGCTCGTTTTCTCCTATTATCGCGTCTACCGAAGTAGAGTAGCGGCGCGCTATCCCCCACAGGCTTTCGCCCTGCTCGGCATAATAAAGCGTTATGGCTGTGGTTTTGTCCCTGTCGGCTTTTTCTTCGTCACTGCCGACAGCCTCACTGACGACACGAACGGCTTCCTTTTCCAGAACTGTGCCGTACAGGTGTATATCGGCGTCTGCTTCTATCGTATTGCTGCCGGTTATTCTGAAGCTGAGGGTCGGCTCTACACGAATATCGGATATTATCTCACCCTGCGCCTGAGGCAGCTGTGGGTTACAGGTAAATTCGAGTGATCTTTCCGCGTAAAACGGAACGCCCTCTGAATCCGCAGCAAGCACGGCGCAGGCTATCTTTCCCTTTACTGTGAAAATACAGTTTTCATAGCTGCAAACACAAACGGCATTATCAGCCCAAAAATCATATACCCTTGTGATACCGTTTTCGGTGATACTTAGCTCCTGTGAAACCGAAGTGCTCTCGTCAATAAGACTGAGAAGTCTTGAAAGGCTGAGAGTGCTTTCCTTTTTTTCAAGCTCATATCTGGTGGAGTAAGCGTCCGTTATGAGTGATATGTCCATTTCATCATAGCTCATAACGGTGGCGCATAGTCTGGCGTCAAGTGCTATCAGCGTGCTGCTTTCATCATATTCCGAGCGAAGGTCAGCAGTATAGTTCATTATACTTACATCTACAAAATTCTGACTGCTCTCTGTAAGTCCCTGTACGTCTATGACCTGACTTACAGGTACATTAAAGGTCATGGTATCCTGAGCGCCGGAGTCTATGTCTGTAATATACAGAATACGCAGGATACACTCTCCCTCGAGCATAAGCTTGTCTGATACCGCTCTGCACCTTCCTTTTTTAAAGCTAAGCTCCGAGCGCAGTATACTCTGTGGTGTTTCTCTGCCCTGACCTATATCAAGCACCTCGCTGACGGAGAACTGCTGTTGACCAATGCCGCAAAGAGAGCTTACGCTTTTTGTTATGGTTTTCTGCTGTACGTCATC
Organism: bacterium; assembly: GCA_020627425.1. Lineage (GTDB taxonomy): Bacteria > Bacillota > Clostridia > Oscillospirales > Acutalibacteraceae > UBA1213. The sequence continues at coordinate 7,807 of JAHKXX010000336.1, read as the reverse complement.
GCCCTCTATATTACAGCAATACTCGTTGTCGCCTTTTCTGTATACCTTCGAGGTGACCGTAAACGCACCGTGAACATCTATCCTTCTCGGAGTAAGCGCTCTGCAGTTAAGATATTCCGTTTTAACGCTTACACAGGGGTAGGCGTCCGTGTTATCACCCTTTAACACAAAGCTGCACGAAAAAGGAGTTGTGTGGGCGCATACCCTTATTGCCTGCTTCTTGCTGTCAAGATAATACAGCTTTATTTCTGACGTGCCGTCTACGTCCAGTCTGTCGCCTGAAATACTTCTCGAGCTGATACGCGGGCAGATACGGCATTTCAGGATCCTTTCTATATCCGGACAGTAATCGGGAAGGCTTATATCAAGGTCTACGCTTTGCTCCGAGCTTGAGTCAATTACGGTTTCACAGACGGGATATTTTTTCTTTTCAAGACGGTAATCCATATCTAACATTCCTTTCAAATGTTTTGTCTATGAATTTATATTCCGTCAGGTAAAAAGATATTCAAAAAAATTTTTCTCCTCTATTGACATTTGAAATTATATCTGATAAAATATAATTGTACTAAATATTTAAACGGAGGTAAGTCAAATGAGCATTTATGATTATTCTGTTCCCAATACAAAAGGCGAAAGCATTTCCCTCGGTGACTATAAGGGCAAGGTCATTATTGTTGTAAACACCGCGACCGGCTGTGGATTTACCCCGCAGTATAAGGATCTTGAGGCTATGTACGAAAAGTACCACGACAAGGGTCTGGAGATAATAGATGTACCCTGTAACCAGTTTGCAGGACAGACACCGGGAACCGACGAGGAGATACACGAGTTCTGTACCCTGAAATATAAAACACAGTTTTCTCAGATGAAAAAGTCCGATGTAAACGGAGAAAACGCTCTGCCGCTGTTTGAGTATCTGAAATCCCAAAAGGGCTTTGAGGGCTTCGGCAAAGGTATGAAGGCAAAGCTCATGGAAACTATGATGAAAAAGACAGACAAGAACTATAAAACCAATCCCGACATAAAATGGAACTTCACCAAGTTCGTAGTAGACAAAAACGGAGAGGTCGTTGCTCGGTTTGAGCCTACGGCAGATATGAAGGAGCTGGATAAATGCGTAGCTTCTTTGCTTTGACAGCATCCTCCTGACACATCTTCATATATATTTAAAAAGGCATCACAGAGCACATTAGCTCTGTGGTGCCTTTTTGTTTTCTCTTGCCGTTAGCAGTGTTGTATATATATCACACAACTGTATGCTCCCGTTTTCGTCCGTATCCGCCGCAAGAAGCTGTGCGTCTGAAAATTCCTCTTCTCCGAGATAGTATTTACAGAACAGGTTTGTATCGGCATAATTGGTATTGCCCTCTCCGGTAACATCTCCTATAACTACAAGTGTGTATTCGGAATTGCCGTCGATTATAACAGAAGCACCCGTACCGAGTACGCCGGACTTCTTATAGTTTCCGTTATGGTCATAAAACTCAGTACGGTTGTTTCTTATATTCAGCAGGGTCTTAACTCCTGCTACCGTTGTGCCCTTGGGTATTATGATCATATCCCCTCTTTTCTGTACTCTGCTAAGACTGATCCCACTGTTTCCGTTTTCTGAAATGCTGCTTTCTGTTTTCGGAGTGCTGATCTCGGTAAAATGATCGTCATAGCTTACGACAGGCTCGGATACGCTGCTCTCGGGAATATATTTAGTGAAAGCTTCGCTTTTCAGGATCTCTATATTACTGCCGCTGACAAGGGCAAGACAGGAGCCTGATGCCATCAGGACTTTGTTTTCAGTGTTCGCACTGTAGGTCCCCAAAAGATTTGACTGCATATCAAGCATCAGGACTTTGCCGTTATCAATAGTATAAATCTTGCTGCCGCACACCACCGTATTGCAGTAACCGGTCTGTGCCGTACATTCAATTCTGCCGGAGGTGTATTTATATACACCGCCTCGGCTGTCTGTTACATAATCTCCACATACCATTACAGGATACGAGAGTGACTCTGAAAAAACAAACGAATTTTTCATAACACTGTACACACCGTTTTTAGTAAACGCAAGTACAGCGCCATCGGACTGTATTGTTTTCAGAGCAAAAACATCCTTTAGTGAAATGCTGCGCTGTTCATTTCCTTCATAATTAAAGACTCTTATCCTGTCGTTATCATATACATAGAGCTTGCCGCTTTTGTCGGCGGTGATCAGCTCCTTCTGTATTACGGTGTTTTCAAGAAGTGCTGTCCCGGTGCCATATATTGAGTACTCAAAAACCACGGCGGTACCGTATTTATTGTTTCCGTAAATATACAGACTGTCTCCGGCATAAAAGGCGCCGTCGGCATTATTCTTCTCCTGTGCCTGCTTTACTCTGTTGCCTGTGCGATCGGTCTTATACAGAGTAAAGCTTTTTCCGTCAGTACATACGGTATAAAACGATCCTTTTCCGTCGGATACCGTTATATCACCGGAATAGCCGCTTACATTTTTATTCGCAGAAAAAAATATAAAAAGTGTGCAAAGTAAAACCATCAGAGGTGCTTTGCCGTAAGAAAAAAAGCTTTTCATACTTATACACAACCAATTCCTTGTATTTAACCCGGAGCAATGCCCGATGCAACTTCACCCCATTATCTTCACATTTTCGGTGAAGTGACTATATACATAATAATACATTGTACGACATTTTTCAGCAAAAGAAATAATTTATCACAAAAAAATTCCCGGCTTGATTTTGTGCAATATTACCTTCAATATTCAACAGATTTTACAACGCCAAAATGCTAACATATATTCATTAAAACCCTATGGGCTATATCTATTTTTCGGAAGTGATGATATGTATTCGCAGTCAAGCTATGACGGAAAAAGTCTGACCGTTTATCTGAAGGGAGAAATAGACCATCACAGTGCAAGAGCCATCAGAGAAGCTACGGACAGTCTGATACAGACAAACAAGCCAAAGTCTCTGAGGCTTGATTTTTCGGGGGTTACCTTTATGGACAGCTCCGGAATAGGACTGATAATGGGCAGATACCGGATGATGAACCTATACGGCGGCAGCGCACGCGCAGTAAATGTTCCCGGCGCACTTGAGAGGATAATGAATCTGTCGGGACTGTCCGCACTGAATATTATAGAGAAAAGAGGCGAATCGTGTGAAGGCTCTGAATGAAATGAAGCTAAGCTTTGACAGCCGTTCCTCTAACGAGGCATTTGCACGCACGGCGGTCGGAAGCTTTATCGCTCAGCTTGACCCGACAGTTGCGGAGCTGAGCGATATAAAAACAGCTGTCAGCGAGGCAGTCACAAACTGTGTTGTACATGCCTACGGCGACAGCATAGGAAAAATAAGCATAAATGTAAAAATAATAGACAGCAACACCGTCAGCATAAGAATACGCGACACGGGAGTAGGCATAGAAAACGTAAAGCAGGCTATGGAACCCTTGTATACAACAAGTCCCGACGATGAGCGTGCAGGACTCGGCTTTGCCGTTATGCAAAGCTTTACGGACGGGGTAAGAGTAAACTCAAAAGTAGGCAAGGGTACAACGGTAACTCTGCTCAAAAGAATCGCCTGTAGGGTAAACAATGGCTGACAGAAACAGTATAGTGCAGAGCAACCTTGGGCTTGTACATCTCTGTGCAAAAAAATTCAGGAACAAGGGTATTGAATATGATGATCTGTATCAGGCAGGGTGCGTAGGACTTGTAAAAGCAGTAGACAGCTTTGACCCCGGAAGAGGATACAAGCTGTCTACTTACGCAGTTCCTGTTATTATGGGAGAAATAAAGCGGCTCTTCAGAGACGGGGGCAGTATCAAGGTCTCAAGAGAGCTAAGGGATCTGTCATTAAAAATAGCAAAGCAGCGAGAGTGCTTTATCAAAAAGAACTGCCGGGAACCGACGATAAAGGAGCTGTCTGTCACTATGGGAGTGACACCCGAAAAAATAACCGAGGCTATAGCAAGCACGGGACACCCTTTGTCGCTGACCTGTGACAGCGATAACGAGGAGCAACAGCTTGATATACCGATAGACGACAGCTCGGAATCAATAACCGATATAATATCGGTAAGAAGTGAGATAAAAAAACTAAGCCCATTTGAAGCAGCTTTGATAAAATACCGATACTACTACGAGCTTACGCAGTCACAGACCGCACAAAAACTCGGTACAACTCAGGTACAGATCTCCCGAAAGGAAAAACAGATACTGATAAGACTCAGAAGGTCGTTTATGTAAATGCTATTGCAGACCGCTTCTCCTTACGTTCTGCATACGCAGGTCGAGTGCAGCGCTTATATCGGCGCACTCGGCAAGCTCGTCTGAAAGCTCTTTCAGCTTTTCGGGAGAAATATTCTTTTTATACCTGATCTTATGCTCAAGGCTTGCCCAGAAATCCATAGCCATTGTACGCAGTTGTACCTCTACCTTTACGAGCTTTTTTTCATTTTCAAGAAAAATCGGCACCTGTACTATCAGATGAAGGCTTCTGTAGCCTGTGGGCTTGGGATTTTTGATATAATCCTTTTTTCTCAGCAGAATAATATCATCCTGTTGCAGCAGACAATCCGCAAGCCTGTATATATCATCAACAAAGGAGCATACTACCCGCACGCCTGCTATATCGTTTATATTGTCCTCTATAGAGCCGAGATCTCTGGGTATATCTTTTCTTATGACCTTTCTGAGTATGCTGTCATAGTCCTTTACACGAGAGGATATGTACTCTATCGGGTTGCCGTCATATTTAAGAGAAAACTGTTCGTTCAGAACCTTGAACTTCGTTTCTATCTCCATAATGGCACAGGTATAGTTAGCAAAGAATTTCTCCACCGGCAGTATACTCTCTGATATTACGTCAAGAAACTGTTCCTCGGTAACGGTGCTTCCCGTAAACTTTACTATTTCCTTTGCCATTTTGTCGGCTGTATCCATAATATCGCGCTCGTTCATTACTATGCCTCCTCTGTTTTATTATTACTGCGCCGTCACTGTATTGCGGCGGCGCAGTATATTGTTTTGTTTTACTGTATGTCAGTTACGGTGTAATCCTTGTCTTCGACTGCCTTTTTCAAAGCGGCATTGTCAACATCCTTTGACAGCGTTACTACCGCCTCGTTCCTTTCAAAGCTCGGCTGGGCACTTTCTACTCCGTCAATACTCTCCAGAGCCTTTTTAACGGCAGCCTCGCAGTGGGTACACATCATACCCTCTATCTTCATAGTCTTTTTCACAGTATCACCTCCGTCTTCGTTTTCCGTACTATTATTATAATACAGTATTTTTCCGTCTTCGTCAACAGGGACTGTATTTCTTATCTTCCTGTCACGCCTTGAAGAAAACGGATCGAACAGATTGAGTCTGAGAGCATTTGCTACAACAAACACGCTGGACATACTCATAGCCGCAGCGCCCCACATAGGGGTCATCGACATTCCCAGTCCGGTATAAACACCTGCGGCAAGAGGAATAAGAAGAACATTATAGATAAGCGCCCAGAAAAGGTTTTCGATTATATCTCTGTAGGTCGCCCTCGACAGCCGGATCGCAGCTACGGCGTCGGTCAGACGGCTTTTCATAAGTACAACATCAGCAGCGTCTATTGCGACATCCGTGCCGGCACCGATAGCAATACCTACATGCGCCGAGGTGAGCGCCGGCGCGTCGTTTATACCGTCGCCTATCATAGCGGTTTTGCCTTTTTTTATAAGCCGCTTTATTACCTCTTGTTTTCCGTCGGGAAGAACACCGGACACTATCTCGTCTACTCCGGCGGCTTTTCCGATCGCTGCGGCTGTCCTCTCGTTATCACCAGTAAGCATTACAACGTGTATGCCAAAACCCTTAAGCTCTTTTATCGCCTGCGCGGAATCCTCCTTTACCGTGTCGGCTACTGCGATAATACCGAGCAGTGAATCACCATGTGCAAAAAGCACGGGAGTCTTGCCCTGCTGTGATAGTTCCAAGAGCCTTTCCTTTTCTTCGTTTTTAAGAGTTACATATTCTGACACAAGTCTTTCGTTGCCGCAGACAAGACGGCTGCCCTTATATTTTGCAGTAATACCTCCGCCTGTCACCGATTTAAAATCTACGACATCCTCTGTTTTTATATCGTAGGTATAGCTGACTATTGCGTGTGCTACGGGGTGCTCGCTTTTTCTTTCGGCTGCGGCAGCCGCACGCAGCAGCGCTGTCCTGTCGGTATCGCCAATGGGTATAACATCAGTGACAACGGGCTTTCCGGTGGTTATCGTTCCGGTCTTGTCAAGGGCGACTATCTGTATTTTTCCGCACTCCTGAAGAGCTTCTGCGTTTTTGAAGAGTATTCCGTTTTTTGCACCCTTGCCGTTACCAACCATAATTGCTACGGGTGTTGCAAGCCCCAGCGCGCACGGACACGACACAACAAGAACACATATGCCCCTTGCGAGAGCATTACCTATATCAGCTCCAAGCACAAGCCATACTCCCAGCGTAATAAGTGAAAGCGCGATAACCGCAGGAACGAATACAGACGAGATCTTATCGGCTACTCTGGCAACAGGCGCCTTTGTTGCGGAGGCGTCGCTGACCATTGTTATTATCTGTGAAAGGGTCGTATCCTCCCCTACCCTGTCAGCGCGGCATTTCAGATAGCCCGACCGGTTAAGCGTTGCAGAGGAGACCTTGCTGCCGGGGATCTTATCGACAGGAATACTCTCTCCGGTAAGTGCTGATTCATCAACGGCACTTTCACCATCTATTACCGTTCCGTCTACGGGTATGTTTTCACCCGGTCGGACAACAAAAATATCTCCTATACTTACTTCGTCGACCGGCACACTCTGCTCACTGCCGTCTCTTATCAGGGTAGCACTTTGCGGTGCCAGCTTCATAAGGGACTTAAGGGCATTTGTTGTTTTTCCCTTTGAATAGCTTTCAAGCATTTTTCCGACCGTTATAAGTGTAAGTATCATGGCAGCCGACTCAAAGTAAAACTCGTTCATACAGCTATGCGCCCACTTGATATCGCCGATACTCTGTGCATAGCTCATAACATAGAGCATTACCGTACTGTATACAAACGACGCCGATGAACCGAGGGCTATGAGTGTATCCATATTCGGAGCAAGATGAAACAGGCTTTTAAATCCGCTGACAAAGAATTTTCTGTTGATGACCATAATAATAACAGTCAGCAACAGCTCTGTGATACCGATAGAAACCGGGTCTGTCAACATAAACTGAGGTACCGGAAGCTCCAGCATATGAACACCCATAGAAAAATACATCAGAATCAGCAAAAACACAACGGAGCTTAAAAGCCTTTTTCTCAGCTTCGGAGTTTCTCTGTCCCTTAGTGCCTCCTCCTCTGCCCTTAATCTTTCGGTATAGGAGGCTTTTGATTTTTCTGCGTTTTTTACGCCTGCACCGTAGCCGGCTTTTTCAACTGCCGAGATAACAGCCTCATCACTAACTTCTCCTTCAATCCCCATTGAATTTGTAAGCAGGCTTACACTGCAGGACTTGACCCCATCAATGCCGGACACAGCCTTTTCGACTCTTGCGGCACACGCGGCACAACTCATTCCGGTGATACTATATTGCTTCATTGTTTTTCACCCCTGACCCGAAGCATAGCCCTGATGGAATTCAACACTGCTATTACCATAACCCCGACATCAGCAAATATTGCAAGCCACATATTAGCAATACCCAAGGCACCGAGTATAAGGCACAACACCTTGACTCCTATAGAGAACCAGATATTTTCATTTACAATACGCATACATCTGCGTGAGATCCTGACTGCTT
>JAHKXX010000335.1 GCA_020627425.1 bacterium | reverse complement strand
GACGGCAGCACCACGCCGACAGTCGCCGCCATTGCTCCCCAAAAGCCGCCGACGCGATAGCCGATAAAAGTCGCCGCATTGATAGCGATTGGTCCCGGCGTTGATTCCGCGATTGCGACAATATCAAGGATATCCTTGTCACTTATCCACTTTTTATTATCTACGGTCTCACGCTGAATCAGCGGAATCATTGCGTAACCGCCGCCAAAGGTAAACAGTCCGATTTTCAGAAAGGTGAGAAACAGACTGAGCGTTTTCGGTAATCTCTTCATTTTTTCACTTCATCTACAGAGCTTTAACTTGTGTTTTATGTTATTATTCATAATCGGGCTTTTGCAGTTTCTTTCTGTCGTAAACTTTTTTGCTCTTAACCACTCTGGTGGTTGGCTTCAAACCGTTCCAATCACGGCGGCTGCGAGCGTGGTGTTTCTTCTGTTCTTTTTTACTTTGCTTTTTCAAGGGTACAATCTTCACGCCCGTCACCTCAATTTGGTACAATATTAGCATAGTCTTACTGCTGACTACAGTTGGTAAGTGACTATGCTTGTTTTTTTAGTATAATGAGAAGGTAATGGTCTGATGGCACCTCATTAGAACTTCGCGTTCGTTTTAGAAAGTATCAGCCGCCTTCTTGTTATACGCATTCGATTAAGCAGGTTGTACTGAGCAAATGTATAAGCTCACGTTCGCGTCACTAACCAAAATGAATGTTAACAAGCTCTTGAGCGGAACATTACGCATCACATCTTGAAAGAAGGAATTGTAATGATTAGTGTTGGAATTGATGTATCCAAAGGTGAAAGTACCGTCTGCATAATGAAACCCGGCGGCGAAGTATTGAAAACACCGTTCAAAATGCTTCATTCCATAGAGGATATTGTTCATCTAAGCAATCTCATCAAATCTTACGACGAAGAAACTCGTGTCGTTTTGGAAGATACCGGACACTACCACTTGCCTGTGGTATCGCTGCTTGTCGAAAAAGGTATCTTTGTTTGTACTGTTAACGCTCTGCGTATGAAAAAATATTGTTCTCAGGATATTCGCAGAGCTAAAACAGACAGAATTGATTCTATTCACATCGCTTCTTACGGACTTACATACTGGAATAGACTAACTCCGGTTTTGCCGCCAATAGATGTGTATAGAGAATTAAAACTGCTTGCGCGTCAATATTACCAAACAGTATCAATACTGGTTAAAGCTAAAGTCAATTTAAGCAACTTGCTGGATCAGGTTATGCCCGGCATTCAATCTCTAATGTCAGATAGCACAAGCAATCATAAGCTCACTGACTTTGTAGACAGATACTGGCATTATGGGCATATTCTTGATATGGGAGAAAAAAGATTTACAACCGATTACTGTAAATGGGCAAAGAAAAAGGGATACCGTGTGTACGAACGTTTAGCAAAGGAAATCCTTGCCGTAGCTCAAAACGGTATCCCTGTACTTCCTAACTCCTTATCAACCAAACTTGTAGTTCAGGAAGCGGTACGAGTAATTCATCAGGTTGAATTATCTCGTGACACCATTTTAGCACAAATGCAAGAGCTTGCCAAGTCCCTGCCAGAATATTCTGTTGTTCGTGAAATGTCCTGTGTAGGTGATGTGCTTGCTCCCCGTATTATCGCTGAAATCGGTGATGTTAAGCGTTTTCACAGTAAACACTCATTGATTGCTTACGCGGGCATCGATATTCCGCCTTACCAGTCTGGTTCATTCACTGCTACTGAAAGGCATATCACAAAGCGTGGTAACAGCTATTTGAGAAAAACAGGTTATGAGATTATGCAGTGCCTTATTCAGCATAAGCCTGTCGGAGATCCCGTGTATGACTTTATACAGAAGAAACGCTCTGAGGGCAAATGCGGTAAAGAAGCTATGATTGCAGGACTCAACAAATTCCTTCGTATCTATTACGGAAGAGTTACCGAGCTTTACACCAACATATCTGATGAATTGGTATTCTGTAGTAGAGTTGATTTCACATAACTGATTATTTCTGAATACTCATAGTGGCAAATGCTTTTTATCTGCCGCTCAGCTTTGCTATGCCCTATTTTTCTCCTTGTTAAGTTTATTTGCCTATTGACTTTTTTTAGCAGGTTTCTACATATATTTTACTACAGAAAGGTTTGGTTGTAAATAATTTTTTAAATTACCCTTGACAACAGCGTATAACGGTGCTATAATAAACCTACCAAACACGTAGGAATAATAAGCAATACAGAAAAGAAGGGTTTTTATGGTTATATTAGGTTTAGAGCGATGTTGATTTTGCCGTATCCGTTTCAAAATCATTATAAAATTATTTAAGGAGTATATTATGAAAGTATATAACAAAATCACAGACATCATCGGCAACACACCTCTTTTGAAGCTCAGCAACTACATTGAGGATAACAAGCTCGAGGCTGACATCTTCGCAAAGCTCGAGTACTTTAACCCGGCAGGCAGCGTAAAGGACAGAATTGCCAAGGCTATGATTGACGAGGCAGAGGCAAAGGGTATCATCAAGCCCGGCGCGGTTATCATCGAGCCGACCAGCGGCAACACAGGTATCGGACTTGCAAGCGTTGCGGCTTCCCGCGGATATAAAATTATCCTCACAATGCCCGAGACCATGAGCGTTGAGCGCAGAAATCTCTTAAAGGCATACGGCGCAGAGCTCGTGCTCACCGACGGCGCAAAGGGAATGAAGGGCGCTATTGAAAAGGCTAACGAGCTTGCAGAGCAAACTCCGAACAGCTTTATCCCCAGCCAGTTCAAAAACCCTGCAAACCCCGAAATCCACGTGCGCACAACCGGTCCCG
>JAHKXX010000334.1 GCA_020627425.1 bacterium | reverse complement strand
CTCCGCGGTCGATTCGCGCACTCTGATTGATGTTACCACCTACCTATCGGCACGCGTACGAGCGGGGTTTATTGTCCCTCTCCTTCCGCGTCACGGCACTCAGGGTGCCGCTCGTGCCGCTTTGCGTATAGACAAAGTGTATTAGTCTATTCTGTTACTTGTTTCCGAATGCTATATTCTGAATTATCCATTGACAGGCTATTGGGTATTATCTATAATAAAACTAACGATATTTTTGCGATTTGTATATAATAAAACAAGGCAACTTCATTTTGTCAGAATGATTACAGATTAGCGTCATTCTGAAAATAACAGAGGAGAAAGAAATATGTACTATATTTCAGTTAACGGCAGAGAATACAGGATCATAAAGCTGCTCGGCAAGGGTAAGGGCGGTTACTCCTATCTTGCAGAGCGTGACAATGTGCTGATCGTCGTTAAGCAGATCCACCATGAGCCTTGCGATTACTACACCTTCGGCAACAAGATCGAAGCAGAGAAAAACGACTATGAGCATCTGAAAAACGCAGGCATCAGGATCCCGGAAATGCTCGATATTGATATAGATAACGAGCGGATAGTCAAGGAATATATCGACGGTGACACCATATTTCAAATGGTTAAAAACGGCAAGTCTGTAGATGCCTTTTTGCCTATGGTACGCGAAATGGCAGAGCAGGCAAAGGCGGCAGGACTGAATATTGACTATTTCCCGACGAACTTTGTCGTGCAGGGAGATCGGCTATACTACATTGACTATGAGTGTAACGGCTATATGGAAGAATGGAACTTTGAAAACTGGGGTATAAAATACTGGTCAAGAACGCCCGAATTTGAAGAGTATTTATACAGTCATTAAGGTGATCTGCTTGTGGCTCACTTTTTAATCTGACCCGTCTGTCCGGTATGTAGACGGGTCCTGCCGGTGATACATCAAATAGTATCGTATACCTTCCGTCTTTTCTTTCAGCGGTCAGACTAAGCAGGAACAGAATAAATTATTCGCAAAATTATTTTATAAATTTTTCTAAAAAACACTTGACATATTCAGGAACAACTGATATAATAATTACTGTTCTCACGGACAGATATTGCGGAATTGTGTAACGGTAGCACGACAGACTCTGACTCTGTTTGTTGGGGTTCGAATCCCTATTCCGCAGCCAAAACGAGCCTTGAATTTTTATAATTCAAGGCTCAACTTAAGACGAGGTGTAGCTCAGTTTGGTGGAGCGCTACGTTCGGGACGTAGAGGCCGCTGGTTCGAATCCAGTCACCTCGACCAAAGCGAAAATCCTGACACTCAAGTGGCAGGATTTTCGCTTTTATAGTTTTCAAAATGACACATCTCCTTCGCTATGAATAACTCACGGCGGAGGGGATTTTTTTACGCTGCCATAAGCTTAAGAGAATATCCGGTATTCCCTGTTTTTATGTATTGGTCTTTATGTTCGTGTATAGTCGCACGGATTCTGTCCTTCCGATGCGGATTTGCAAGGGACTTCGGATGTCCTTCAAGCATTGAGTAAAGTCGTGAAAGCTCCGCAGAGCCGCCTGCCTGCAATCCTTTCTCGTTGAAAGATAGAGCTTTTTGATAATGAAATTCAAGCTCTAGGAGAGCATTGCGATAAAGCGAACAATCCGGACTGATGAAGATGTGCTTTTTCAGATCATTGATATAATGATCCGTATGAATTAGCAGATCGGAAAATTCCTTATCCATTTCATAGCATGCAATAGCATCTTCAAACTTTTTTGCCTTGCTAAGCTTTGAAAACGGAATGATTCGGTCGGGAATAATGATCTCCTCGGGCTTTTTGATAGTTGGTATTCCGAAATAGCCATCAAATTCTGCACCCCTAACAAGTTCAGGATTGCAGCCATCATCAATGGTAGCTTTGCGTTTGATATTCATTTTTGTTTTCAAAAGAAAAACCTCCGATAAAAATAGATTTTTAGCCGTTGGCTAAATTTCCTATTCCCTCGAAGTTTTGTTTGAAGTGTTGAAGTTCAAATAGAAATATTCGAGGGAAAAGGATGGCAAACAGCTTCTGGTCGCACATTGAAACTTCGTCAACTATAACGACATCGGCATCAACAGTCTGCATATCTTCAAGCTTTGTTTCCTCGCTTATATGCAGCCCGGAATGAATCGTGTATGCAGGTCTGCCCGTTGCCTCTGACATCCTTCGTGCCGCCTTTCCTGTCGGAGCAAGCAGCAGTACATCTGATTTTGCTTTAATTCTGAATTGAGTTTCGAGAATGGCTTTTAGAACAGTGGACTTTCCTGTACCCGGACCGCCTGTGATTATCGAAAAGCGATTTGAGAAAAATTGCTGTATCGCTTCCCTTTGCTTTTCAGCAAGAGGAAAATTGCTTTGCTCAAAATCTGCAATATACGGATCAACTCTGAAAGGCTTTTCACGTATGCACAGAAACACCCTTACGCGCCCTGCCGCAAAGCTCTCGTTATCATAGTTGTATGCGAGATATGCATAGCCGTTGTCGCCCTTCAGAGCGCCGTCTAAGGCCATTTTCTTTATGACGAATAATTTCATTGGTTGATACGATTTCTCTGTAAAAGCCCGCGTTAAGCAGAGTATGGGCGGCTGTACGAAGCTCCTCCTGTTTCATGCAAAGGTGTCCTTCGTTCTGTGCTTCTGTAAGCACAAATTTCAAAGCTCCCATTATGCGAAGCGGATCATTCGGAGGAGTATGTGTTTTTGCCGCGATCTCGTCAACAGTTTTGAATCCGAATCCGTTGATCGTAAATCCGTAATTCACTGTATAGGCATCCTGAATAGCTTTCAGCTTTTTCTTTGTAATACCGCTTACTCTGAGCAGCTCCTCCGGATGATTTTCAATTACCGAAAATATATGATCTCCGAAGGTTTTATAGAGCTTTATCGCCGTTTTGTTTTTGATGTATGGCAAAACTCCGGATGAAAGGAAAGCAATTATGCCCTCCTCTGTTTTCGGAAGAATGGAAATGCAGGTGTTTATCTTCATCTGAAGCCCATATTTGTTTGATTCCCATTCACCGTCGAGATTGAGCTTGACATCCTCGCTGTGCGGGATATTGACTCCTACTCCGACGAAGGTTCCGTATTTCATGGCATTCTGCGGCGGTTCACTCTCGTCCTCCGGTTTGAAGGAACAAATAGAAAAATCGCCTTTTTCAAATATCGTTCGCCGGTATGTTGCTATCATTTTTGAATCCTCCTTAAATGCCCGCACCGCAAGGAAACTCTTGCGGCAGTCTGATTTCCCATAGAATCAATTATCGGGAGAATAAGCGTATCGATCTGTGACTGAACTGATTTTGCCTCATCCTCCAGAGCTTTCTTCTTTTCCTTCAGCCCTGGGATAGTCGGCAGAACCTCGTCAAAGCCTGTGAGAGTCAATGCTTTTTTGGAAATCTGAGCCTGCACATAACGGTCGATGGTTTCAAAGCAAAGCTCCGGCTTCTCCGTGAAAGCGGGCGGATCATTTTTAAGGACATGGTTTTCCCAGAAATCCTTCTCTGCGGCGATAAGCTCCTCCTTGAAGACGGGATCGCGCTCGATCCTGCGAATTGCCATAGTGTCACTGCTGTTTTCAAACAGACACGCAATATATGCGACATCAATGTTCATGACAGCCATATAATGGCGCACCTGACACTCGTAATGGAACGGAACGCCGCCGTCTTCCCATTTGTATTTGCTGTTTGGATTTGACGTTTTACACTCGAGGATCCCGACAGAACCGTCCGGCAGGTCGATAAACCTGTCAACATTTGCAAGCATGAAGGGATACAGAGGATGCTGGTACATCTCCTTGACCTCATATACACGAAGTCCGGTCTGCCTGCTGAATTCTTCGGCAACGGTTTCCTCGAGAGCGTGTCCCCAGCGGAGCGGAAGGCTGTCATTGTCCTTTGCCTTGATGGGCTCAACGCCTGTCTTTTCGTAGAACAGCTCACGCTTTGTTTTGTATGGATTAACACCGAGTACCGTTCCGGCATCACTGCCGCCTATTCCCGTTGTCCTCCATCTGAGCCATTCTTCCTCTGCCATTTTTTCTGTGCTGCAAAGAATCACTGGACTGTAATTCTGCGATGAATTTGAGGCGCGGGAGCTAACTTGTACACACTCATCAGAGCGAAAACGCGGATTGGCTCCAGTGGCTCGCCGGCACGTTGGGTTTGTAGGTGGTTGCTGTTGTTGTCATTTTTGATAACCTCTCTTTCTGAAAAATAAAATATATTAAAAAAGAGCAATAACAGCAACTCTTTCAAGTCTTTGTTATCGCTCGATTTTACAGAAAACAAAACGGACTGCAAAATCATTCGTCTTTCTGAATGACCTTACAGTCCGTTTATTTATATTATCTTTGTGTATGTGGGTATGGCTATCCCACTGGGATGTCGAATAAAGCGACAGCATTTCTTGCTATATCAGTGATATAGCCGTAAACACTTGCGTGTTAATCTGAAACCGTCCGGAGCCTTGATGTCTTAAAATACACAGGAAGCCCGCTGCTGCACAATAGCTATAATAAACATATGATGCAGAACAAAATGACTGCGGAGGCACTCCGCCGGACACACTTGCATAGTGCAAATGATCTGAATGTTAACTGAGATTATTATATAGTTTGTTTGCAGGAATTTCAAGAATTACAGTAAAGTAATAATTGGAGAGATAACCGATTGGAATAACATTCGTGCGACTGCCGGCATAGGATGTTTTACAGTCTTGAATGGAACGGTTATCGGGAAAGAGGGTATTGCTTGCGTAGAGAGTATCACGGCAGGCAGTTACAATATCCAACGGCTACATATCAGGGTGTTGGTGCATAGCATATAATAAATTGTTTCAGTGAAGTAGGACTTCAAGTCCTGCTTCCCCTTTTCTGACCATGTACAAACCATAATACCTTTATAGTCTGACAATTCTTTTATATTCAGTTAGTGCTTTCCAACGCTTTGACAGCGTGCCAACAGTTGCCAATAGTTTCTCGTCCTCATCAGAAAAAGCTGGCATATTGACATTTTAAATAGAAATGATAGAATAATATCGTATAATTATTTAATCGAGTGAAATAGAATGAATAATAAAATAAAGAAAAAGTTCAGTGAAATACAGCGCATGAATAATACCAATATGCTTGACTCAAAGAAAAACCTGAATGTTGTAATTATCTGCAGCGTGGCTTTAGCGATTATACTTGGCGCAGTGTATTATTTTTATCGCAGCTGGGAGATATTAGTGTGTTTAATCCTTGTACCGCCTGTTATGATAGGCTTTTGTATCCACTCGTATTATAAAGAAAAGCGTCATGATAAAAGCTCCGGTAAGGATATGCAGGCATTTCTCAGCGGAGAAAAATACCGAAATAAAGAATGGAAAACAGATTATTATGAATACAAGGAAAAACACTCTTTTGAAGAGATCAGCAAAAAGGGTATGAAACACGATCTGATAAAAAGATACTGTACAGGCAATAACCGTGGACTTGCTGAGGCCGGACTTCTGCTGTTTGCCGGTTCAATAGCTGCTGTTTTTTATCCAATAAAGGTTTTTCATTTTGGATATTCGATTCTTGGAATACTTTTCGGCGGGGCATTCATGTCCTTCGGAATATACAATTGTACCGGAGGTCCCGTCAGAAAATTTTATAAAACCGCAAATAACATTCCGGAGATCGAAAAATCATACAATAAAGGAAAAATGCTTTCATACAAACCGAATGGTTTAAGCAGCAGCGGCATTAATATCGGCAGTGCCTATACGGTCATATACAACAGCAATAAGGTTATCGCTGTTGAAAACAGTGCCATGAAGGATATGGTAAGAAAAATGGTTCGTGTAAAGAAATACGAAAACAGTGTTTATTCCGGTCAGGAATACAACTATTATGTCAGCGTCATATACAGGGAGTCGGACGGAAGAGAATCACATATTGATGTCAGACTGGATGAATTTCAATGCGAAATGATGATAACGGAATTCCACAGGTCTTTCTATCCCTACAGAATGTATGATAATATCGCTTCGGAAATAAAGGACAATACCATAGTAACTCCGTAAGTCAGAATAAAGAAGATAATATGAAATACTTTCGCATACATACATCAGATATTGCTTACAAAACTCAACAGCCCCTCGGCTTGTTCGTTGCTGTATGGAGACTTGTCGATGCAAAAAAGCTTACGGATGAGTAAGAAAAAGAATACTGGGAAAACCGTAAATGCTTTGAAAAGGCTTTGCCCGTTCCGCCGTTTTACGACAACGGAAATCCCGGTCATGCTGTAACCTGGTTCAAGGATAATGACGAAGGCAAAAATGATCTATGAGGAAATGACCTTCTACCGCAGAATGCTGAAAAAGTACGGCGTTAAGCTGTATATCTCGGAATGTGAGGAAGCTCCCGGAAAAATCATCTATGAAGATGAATTTCAGATCGCTGTCATAGACCAACAGGATAACGGTATCAGTACAAGGGAAATTAAGTTATGACGGAATCTTGTAAAAAATCTTGCAAATACAAAAACTATATGCTACAATGAACTTACAAACCATAAAGAGTGCGTGAGGGACAAGCCCTTTGACCGCACAGCAACCTGCCGTAAGGTAAGGTGCTAAAGCTTGATCGATGGGTGATATTGATGTTTAACACCTGTCGGTAACGATGGGTGTTTTTCTTATGCTCTCTTATGGAAAAAATTATAGGAGGGCATAATTATGCTATCAAAAAGAAAAGAATACCGGGACGAGATTTACGAAATCTGCCAAAAAAGTGGTGATGTCAACATCAACGACCATTTCACAGGAGTAATATTATCTGAATCGAAAGTGTATGACAAATCCTATGCTTCAATGCCTTGCAAGTGTATAGGCAAAATCGGTAGCTCTGAGAGAGTATTTCTGACAGATGATAAGCTTTGCTATTTTAGTGTTACAGACGGTTGGGGAGAAAAAGAAGGCTGCCTTGTAGCTCTAGAGCAGGGTTTTGTGTTCAGGCACGATATTCCGATGGAACTTGAAGATCTGAAAGTGTTTGTCGCTGAACCACCCGAAGCTCACGGCTTCGCTGCTAATATGAAAAGGTGTGCGGAGATCAGAATTGCAAAAACCATTATCAGTATTCTGGAAAACAATTCCTAAAACTATTATTCTGATTTGTTTGATTCAAATAACGATACTTATATCAAACCGTTTATAAGGCAGAGTTGGAGATTGATAACTCCATAACTATTTTCAATATATCTCCTTTATACACCACAAAAAATCCCCCACAAGCCATAAAGCCTGTGAGGGATTCTATCACCCTACCGCATAT
>JAHKXX010000333.1 GCA_020627425.1 bacterium | reverse complement strand
GCGGGTGCCATATATCCGTTCAGTGGGAGTAAAAATCTCCCACTGAACGACAGCAAGCCTACGGCTTGCCTTTGCTTGTTGAAAGCAAAGCTTTTAAAAGCTATCTAAAAAACGTCCTTAATGACAATGATACGATTATTTATCACACGAATTCTTCCTTATCCAATACAGAAAAGACAGAAGCAAAAAGACTCTGTCTTTTTTTGCAGAGCTACTGCTCTGCCATATTTTTTACAGCCTCAAGGCATATCTGCGCGTGAGTGAGGAATTTCTCCTTGTCCACGCTTTCGTCAACGTCGTGTATATGACATTCGTCATCGGGGAACGCAGGTCCGAATGCAACTCCGCTGCCGCCGAGGGTGCGCGCATAGGTTCCGCCGCCTGTAGAGTAAAGCTTACATTCCTTTCCCGTTACGGCTTCATATGCGTTTTTAAGGATTGATATTATCGGCGCGTTTTCCGGTACGGACAGCGGCGGCTCGTGACTTATAACCTTTGTACGCAGCCCGTCATAGGACGCACGCTCGCTTACCTTGTCAAATATCTCTGCACTGTCTGCCGTTACGGGATAACGTATGTCGATCTGTGCGCGCGATATCCTCTCGTTTATATCAACGCGGCCTACGTTTACCGTCAGAGCACCGGAATGCTTATCCTTACAGGCTATACCGAGAGAGGTGCCGTCTGTTTCAAGTCCTATTGCGTCGTCAATAAATGAGCACAGGCTGCCAAGCACCAGCTCGCCGAAGTTTGCTGCCAGTATTCTTATGAGGTGTACGGCTGTGTTCAGTCCCTGCTCCGGAACAGAGGCGTGGGCAGCCTTGCCGGTAGCGGCTATTTTCAGTCCGTCGATAGTATATATAAAATCATATTCCCCGGGCTTTGCGTCGGCAAAGCGGCGCAGTGACTGATCCTCTGTCTCAGTACAGTCGATAAGGGCATAAGCCCGTGAGGGTACCGCGTTTACGGCGCTGCCCGACTGAAACTCCGTCAGTGTCGTGCCGTCGTGCGCAGGGGAAGATATCTCAAGTTGCAATATACCCTTCTCGCAGTTGCAGATTCCGTAGTCGCTGTCCGGTGTAAACGCCATATCCGGTAAAGGCTCCTCGCTGAAATAGGTCTGCATATCGTTCATACCTATCTCCTCGGCTGCACCGAGAATAAGTCTTATCCTCTTGTTCGGCACTATGCCGTTATCCTTTAGTGCCTTCAGACAATACAGTGCTACTACGGCAGAGCCTTTGTCGTCCACTATTCCTCTGCCGTAGAGCCTGCCGTCCTTTTCAGTAAGAGCATACGGCTCTACACTCCAGCCTTCGCCTGCCGGTACAACGTCAACATGTGCCAGCACGGCGGCTATCCTGTCGCCCTGTCCGTACTCGATATGTCCGCATATATCGCCTATGTTTTTTACCTGAAAGCCCATCTCCTCGGCTCTTTTTAACATAAAGCGAAGCGCCTCGGATGATGCTTCCTTGTCCGTGGAGGATACTGACTTTATTTTTATCAGGCTGTCAATATCCTTCATTATTTCATCTGTGTAATTTAATATTTTTTCATAAAATTTCATATTCATCATCTCCGTAATCTAAAGTCTCTGCCGCGCGGCAGAAACACTGTGTATCTATAAACTGATTTTATGCACACAGCCGTAATAATATCCCATATTCCTTCTGATCTGTAAATCTCAGCTCCTGTTAAAGACCTCGTAATAATTCGTATACCATTCATTACGCTCGACAGTCCAGAAATCGTATACAAAAAACTCTTTATTACCGGCTTTAAAATAATAGCATGTAACTTCATCATCCGGCTCTTGCGGACAATTTATATCGGAATCATAGTAAAACTTAACGACATCCCCAGGACTAAGACCTGTATCCTTAAAGGTTTTTTTCTCTTTATACAGATACTCTGCATTACGGCTTTTGTTTTTTGCCCAGCTGATGATCCTCTCATCATAAAGCTCTTCCGCGTTCTGCCACTTTCCGTCCGATATATTACATTTTCCTATAATATTATCATTTTCGTCAAAAACAGATACATCATATATAGCAAAGAGCTTTTTCTTTTCGTAACTCTTAAAGATCTCCGCCGTCTGTACGGCAGCGTCTTTTGCATCAGCTGTATCGCCGTTTTTAATATGAATGTGCATAAGACTGTAAAGAGAGATATCCGGTATTTCGGTTTCTATATTATACCTGTTTTTTATCTCATCAAACTTTTCCGAGGAATCATCAAGTATAAAGTCCCTGAAGCAGGACATATAATCATCGGATGTGCTTTCGTATTTTCCGAAGGAGGAGCCGTCTATATTCATTTCCGTAATCTTACTTGTAACAGTGTAAGTAAAACCATGATCCTTGTCCTTAAGCGTAAAAGTAACAGAGTTTTCTCCGTTATTCTGCTCACTTATAAGCTCTGCCGAGCCGTAATTCATTCTTGCATAACGCAGGGCATCATCGGAGGTCTTTAATTTCATACTGCATCCGCCGAGCCCAAGAACCACTATTAATATGATAACAGATAATAAACCCGACTTTTTGATCCTCATTTTTATCACGCTTCTTTTTATGCACACGGAAGTAATAATATCCCTTATCCCTTATTCCTTTACTATTATTTTTTCTTCAATGCGGTATCTCGGTCGCGCCTTCACCTCGCTGTATATCTTTCCGACATAGGTACCGACTATACCGATACACAGCATCTGTAGACCTCCCAGAAACCAAATGGAGCATATAGTAGACGCCCAGCCCGCAACGGCACTGCCGAGGATAAGTGATATAAGCGCATAGATAAAGCCGATAACACTCAGTGCACAGATAACAAGCCCTATATTTGATATTATCTTCAGCGGCTTTACGCTGAACGAGGTTATGCCGTCAACGGCAAAACGCAGCATTTTTTTCAGAGGATATTTTGATTCCCCTGCAAAGCGTTCGTTTCTCTCGTAGTAAACATAGTCCGTCCTGTAGCCGATAAGCGGTACTATACCCCGTAGAAACAGGTTTACCTCCTTGTATTCGGACAGAGCGTCCAGTGCCTTGCTGCCAAGCAGCCTGTAGTCGGCGTGGTTATATACTATATCAACACCCAGCAGCTTCATGAATTTATAGTAGCCCTGTGCCGTAGAGCGTTTAAAAAAGGTGTCCTTTTTTCTGCTGTTGCGAACGCCATAGACCACCTCGCACCCCTGCATATACTTGTCTATAAACTGATCTATAACGCCTATATCATCCTGAAGGTCTGCATCCAGCGATATAACGCAGTCGCAGCCCTCCTCCTTTGCCGTCATAAGACCGCCGAGCAGCGCGTTCTGATGTCCGCGGTTATGTGCAAGCTTTACACCGCCGACATATTTGTTCTCACGGCTGTAGGCAGAAATAATGCTCCACGTTTTGTCGCGGCTTCCGTCGTCAACAAATATCATACGGCTGTCATCAGTTGCCTTTTCCTGTTCTATCAGCTCACATAGCTTTGAGTTTAGTCTTTTTATCGTTTCGGGGAGTACCTCCTCCTCGTTATAGCACGGAATAACAAAGTATACCTTTGGCAATAATATTATCCCCCTTCGTCCTTTTGACTGTTTGTCCTGACTATATGCAATATATTTTAGCACTTTCTAACTAAATAATCAATGTTTTTAATTCATTTTTTTGGCAAAAAAATGACCGCAGCCCAATACTGCGGTCAGGTTATTTATTTATTCTTCTATGCCTTTTCGCTGTCGTCCTTTATTTCTATATCCAGAGGAGCGTCCTTCTCCTCTTCGGGACTGTCGGTCGTGATAGTTACGACCTCGTCCTCATTTACGGCTACACGCTTCCTTTTCAGGGAGCGTACACGCTTCGCCTTTTTTTCGGCAGAGAAAAGCTCGTTTGCATATATATCAAGGTCACTCTCCGCACTCTCGTCGTCTATGAGAAACAGTCCGTCCTCCTTCTTTCTTTTGGGAGCCTTCCAGAATACCATATATACTGCAAAGATGACAACGCTGATACCGCTGAGTACAGCTCCTGCGGCAAGACCCGGAGTAGTGTAGTCAAACTCTATCTCTGAAGTCATATTTGCCGGCACACGTACAGCCATAAAGCCTACGTTTACCTTCTCTATATTGGCGCTCTTGCCGTTTACCTTTGCAGACCAGCCGCCCTCATAGGGGATAGTAAACACCACAAGTTCGTCCTTGTTGCCGGTGGTTATCTCGGCAGAGAATTTGTTGTTCTCGAATTTTATCGAGGAGCAAGTCATCATCGCCCTTGCCTTGCAGTCGGAATAATACTCGTTCTGTGTAAAGCGGTAATCCTCATAACCCTCGTCATGGTCAAGAATATCGCCGTGTCTTTCTGCCTGCTCGGGAGTGAGGACTATATCCTTCAGCATCAGAAGGCTTCTGTCGTCCTCGGCTGTATCGTCGTACTCGTCCCTTGTCACATAGCTGTCATAGGTGAAGCCGTAGGGGATAAAGTATTCATTCTGATAGACCTTGTAGCCGTTTCTGGTCTCAAGGTATTTCCAGCCGGGCATCTTCATATCCGTCATAGAGGTCTCAAAGCTTTTTCCGTCGGAGTCGTTGTCAAACAGATATTTTACCGACAGAAGGCTTCTTATGCCGTAGACGTCAGTCTCGGGACGTGAGCCGACGGTTCTCTCTACTCCCACGGATTTATAGAACTCCATAACCGAGCCGGGTACTATACTCTGGAACGCCTGTATGTTCGGTATCTGCCAATACATTCCGACGTTGTCCATTTCTTCGTAAAAGTCCGAGCGTACACAGTGCAGATCCTCAAGCTCTGTAAACTTGTCCTTGTTGCCGATAGCATATGGTTTTATATAGTCCTTTGTATAGTTGGAGTTTACAACTCCCGTACCGACAAGCACGTTTGCATAGAGCACAACTATAGCGGACAGACCGATAGACACCGATCTGATGAATATCTTCTGCTTCTTTCTGAATACCAGCAGTATCGCAAAAAGCGTAAGAGAAACAAGTGAGAGCGCTACCCAGATCCAGAATCTGTCGGGGTATTTCTCAAGTCCAAGCTCTAACTTATCTGCCTTTGAGTCCTTTGGCATAAAGCCTATGAGAGCCATTATCGCCACAGTCACTGCAAAAGTAAGCTTCAGTCCGGGCTTAAAGTCCGTCTCGGTATTGTCAAGGGATATGATCGTCATAAGGGCGAGCATCAGCGTCAGCATATAGAACCAGCGTGTGTAGAAGGTGGAATTGAAGAGCTGGAACATACTGTTAAAGAACGGCACAAACGCCATTACATAAAGTATCGGCACAAATATACGCAGCCACTTGTGTGTTTTCAGCTTATAAAACGACATTACACCGACCATACTGAACAGCGGCAGCCAGCCTGCAACGGACGCCCACTTTGCATTTGAGTCCGGCGTAAAGTTTGCATAGGCAGGCATATCCGGCGGGAAGAAGAAGCACTCGATAATATGCATATATCTCTGCTCGTCGGTATAGACTATGGCATCATAGCCGTCGGGGAAGTTGCTGACGCGGGAGTTTTGCAGTACCGCAAAAACAGACGGTATAAGCACAACGGCAGCCGACAGAAAGCCGATGAGTATCTCGAACGCAAAGCGCAGAAACTCTATAGGTTTCATACGATAGGAGCCTGTTATCATTCTGATACACCAGTAGATAAAGATGAATACTGCCTGTCCTGCAAAGAAATAATAATTAACAAAGGCAGCCGCAAACACGGCTATCGCAACGGCGCCCTTGCGTTTTTCGTAGATAAACGAGTCTACTGCCGCCAGCAAAAATGGGAAGGTTATCATAGCCTCGTGGAAGTGATTGAAGAAAATATTATATACACCAAAGCCGGAAAAGGCATAAATAAGTCCGCCTATTACCGCATAGCTCTGGTTTTTGACATATCTCCTGAGGAAGGTATAGGCGCCGAGCGAACACAGCGCAAACTTTACCATAAGCATAGGCGCTATCATATATGGCACGGCTGCACTCGGGAAAAGCAGAGTGAACCAGAAGAACGGGCTGCCTATCATATAAAAGCTGTAGGAACCTATAATATTTGCGCCGAGGTCGGTGGTATAGCTCCAGCCGATGTTTCCTGTCTGTACGGAGTCGTGTATCATCTGATAGAAGGGTATCTGCTGTACGTTAAAATCTCCGTAAAAGAAAAAATATCCGTCGTTGTGAATTATCCAGGGTATAAAGATAAGAAAAGCAAGTCCCAGACCCCAGAAAAAAGCTCTTGAATAATAGTTTTTCCGGACATCCAGGAGCGTTTTCGCCCTTGATGTAAGTGTCATTCGGTCTACCTCCTGTTTTATTATTTATGGGAACATACATAATTTGTCACAACCATTTAATTTTACCACATCTTTTCAAAAAAATCTATAGTAAAAAGGTTGTAATTTATACTTTTTTGTGTTAGATTAATGGAGCAAAGGATAAGCACAGTCACTCGTCTGTTTCACGGAGGTACAGGAATGAAAAATTATCATTTTTTTGCTATGATGTCGAGAATGAAGTATATTGACCGCTGGTCCCTGATGAACAACACCCGCAGAGAAAACATAAGCGAACACAGCCTCTGTGTCGCTATGATAGCTCATGTGCTGACCCTGATACACAACAAACGCTTCGGCGGCTGCCTTGACCCCGAGCACGCCGCCGCAATAGCACTTTTTCACGACTGCACCGAGATAATAACGGGCGATCTGCCCACTCCGATAAAATACTCCAGCAAGACCCTGAGAAACGCCTACAAGGATATTGAGCAGGAGGCAGCCGAGCAGCTGCTGTCGTCGCTGCCGTCATATCTCAGGGAGGACTACAGGGCGCTGCTGCTGCCGGAGGAGAAGGACGACCCGTACCTTCTCCGACTTGTCAAGGCAGCCGACAGACTGAGTGCTCTGATAAAATGCATAGAGGAGCTGCAAATGGGAAACAAGGAGTTTTTAAAGGCAAAGGACGAGATACTCTCTACCATAGCAAGTATGGATATGCCGGAGATAGAGGTCTTTGTACAGGAGTTTCTGCCGTCCTATAGTCTTACTCTGGACGAGCAGAATTTAGAAAATCACTAAGCAGATCACAATTTACGGCTCAGTGCTTTCAAGGGTCTGAAATAATACACAATAATAAACAAAAAAACGACCCGAAAATATAATTTTAGACATTTTTTAAAAAAATATTTGATAAAAGCCGCCGACTAATATATAATAGTAAAGATAGACAAAAAGATATTTCTATTGTTTTAGAGGAGTTACCTATGTCTGAAAATAATCAAATCGAAAATAACGACGAGGTCGTCTTTTACGAGCACAAGTCCGCTCAAAAAAAGAAGCTTCCGCAGGGGCGCGCACCCTCTGCACAAAAGGCGCGGACTGTCGTTATAACCAAGAATACAAAATATGACTCCGCCCGCATAGCTTCAAAAAAAGCCAGCGGACAGAAAAAAACAGCCCCGAAAAACAGGGCAAAGAAATATAAGCTTTCAAAAAAGCGCGTAGTGCTGAACGTAATATGCTCTATACTCTCTGTCGTTATGATAATAACCGGCACGGGAAGTATATTTGCCTACACCTACTTTAACCGTATAAATTATGAGCAGGTAGACACCGATACAAGCAGTAATGTATCAAAGCCTTCATCAAAGCTGAAGGACAACAGCGATATCTCGGTAGCCTCCGGCGATCCGAAAACGGACGCCTACAGCGGCACCCTTCTGTCAGACCCCGATATACTAAATATAATGCTCTTCGGTGCCGACACAAGAAAGGGCGAGGACAAGGGTCAGTCAGACACTATGATACTTTTTTCCATAGACACCAAGCACAAAAAGCTGAAAATGCTTTCCTTTATGCGCGACACCTTTGTAGACATACCGGGCTATGAGAGCCAGAAGCTGAACGCCTCGTACACCTTTGGAGGAGCAAGTCTCGCGATAAAGACGATACAGCTGAATTATGGTATAAAAATAGACAGATATGCCGTGGTGGACTTCAAAAGCTTTAAAAAGATAATAGACACTCTCGGCGGCATAGACGTAGAACTGTCCGAGGACGAGGTAGACTATATCAACTGGCAGTTCTGGATAAACAATCAGGAAGAATACAAAAACGCTGTTGGCGACTACAAGGAAAGCGTTAGAGAATCGCTGAAATACCAGTGGCTGTATGACGAAGCCGCAAGAAACAACCCGATACCGAAAAATGAGCTGACCTTTACCGAGAACAAGGACGGAGAACTTGTGGCAAAGGTACATCTGAACGGTCAGCAGGCACTGTGGCACTCAAGAAACCGCGGTGAGGATCTGATCTGCTCGGGCGACGACTACGAGAGGACAAAGCGTCAGCGAGAGGTACTGGGTATAATAATAAACGATCTTAAGGCTTCAAGCCTTACCACAATACTGTCCGTTATCTATGAGATAGGTCCTATGATAACCACAAACCTGAAAACCTCGGAGATAACGGCTCTTGCTACAAACGCCACGACCTATCTGAAATACGACCTTGTATCACAGTCGGCGCCCGTGTCGGACAATATAGGAGTTGACTTCTACTATTCGGGCTATGATTATCCCGTATATGTTGACGGATATATGATAGACTGTATAGTTATCATCGACTGGAACAAGTTCAGACAAAAAATAGCGACCTTTGTCTTTGAGACAACGCCGTCTGAGCTGACAGAGAACACTGAGTAGAACGCAGAAGAAAACACGACAAATGCACCGCACAAAACAGCTTGTGCGGTGTTCGTTTTAAGGAGGAAGGATATTGAAAAACGAAAGGACGCCTGTCGGCATGGATACGGAGCCTCATGACGGCTATACGGTATATACAGAGCAGTGCCCGGACACTGCGGAGGATTACGGGGACAACTTTACCGAGGACGAGTCCTACTCAAAACGGCAGAGAAAAACAAACGAGCCAAAACAAAAAATGCCAAAAAGAAAAAAAGGCAGAGCTTCGACCGTAATAAAAATAATACTTATTATAATTCTGCTACTAATGCTGTTTTTGGGGATATATACGGCGCTCGTGATATCAAGGATAAACTACACCGACGAGCACGCCGACAATGAGAGTATCACAAACGAAGTCGGAGAGCTAAGAAGAGATGACGGTGTAGTAAACCTGCTCGTCTTTGGCACCGACAACCACAGCGAGGACGAATACGGCAGATCGGACTCCATAATTATGCTCTCTATAGACTATAATCATAGGCTGTTAAAGCAGACCTCTTTTCTTCGTGATCTCTATGTCACAATACCCGGCTACGGCAAGGACAAGCTGAATGCTGCGTTTTCCTACGGGGGCGCCAAGCTTGCAACAGAAACGATAGAGTATAACTTCGGTATAGCGGTGGACTCCTACTGTATACTTGACTACAGCGGCTTTACTTCGATCATAGACGCTATGAACGGTATAGATCTCCGGCTTACCGAGACAGAGATAAGATATATCAACTGGCAGAGCTACAGGAACCATCAAACGGACACCAAAACAGAGCTTGACCCGGACTCGTATGAATATACCGAGGATGAGCAGGGCAACACCACTGCAAATGTACACCTTAACGGCAGACAGGCTCTGTGGTATGCCCGCGACCGCGACAGCGCAGGATCGGACTTTGACAGGACCTCCCGGCAGAGAACGGTTATGGACACTGTTTTTTCACAGCTAAAGCATTCGGACCCGTTTACAATGCTGAGGGTCATTTATGAAGCGGCTCCTATGATAACAACGGATATGTCAAGACTCGATACTCTGAATACGGCTATAAGAACACCGTTTCTCCTTTCCTACGGCAGAAAGGAACACAGGGTGCCGCAGAGCGACAATTTCTATAACGATACATCTGAGTCGGGCGCTCAGATACTCGTTATCAGCGATACAGACAAAGAAAAACAGTCGCTTTATTCCTTTGTCTTTGACTATGACGGAAACTAAAAATTCTACAAAATACAAAGCCTGCGATTGGCGCTGATGTGTCCTTTCGCAGGCTTTTATTATGATCTATATCGGAGAGATCAGGAAAAGGGAGTTTCGCGCTCTGCGGAGCGCGACCAGAGGCTCTGGGTCTCGCCTGCCGGTTCGGTCGGTGCTTCTCAGCCTGCGGCTGAGAGGTCTCCACCGGAGACCCGCACCTCTGGACTCTGCCGCCTTTGTAAAGGCGGGCGAAACTTTTGTGATTATTTAACCGCCGCAAAAAGAGGGACAATAGACCAAGCTTGACCGCGTGCCAATAAAGCAGACGGCAACACGAAGTCGAGTGCGCGAATCGACAGCGCAGGCACTGCGCCGCGTGCCAATAAAGTAGGCAGTAACACAAACTACAGTGCGCGAATTGACAGCGCAGGCACTGCGCTTACTTTTCGTCGCCCTGTTTTTCGGCAGGCTTTATAGCTATACCCAGCTCTTCAAGCTGTAAGGGGTCTACATCGGACGGAGCGTTTGTCATCAGCTCGCTTGCATTCTGTACCTTAGGGAAGAGAACTACATCGCGAAGAGTCGGAGCCTTTAACATCTGCATAACCAGTCTGTCCAGTCCTATGCCCATTCCTCCGTGGGGGGGCGCACCGTACTTAAACGCATCCATCAGGAAGCCGAACTTTGCGTTTGCTTCCTCGTCGCTCATACCGAGCATTTCAAACATCTTGTTCTGCAAGTCGGGATTGGTTATTCTTATGGAACCGCTGGACAGCTCTATGCCGTTCAGAACCATATCATATGCCTTTGCATAGACCTCGCCCTTGTTTCCGTCAAGCTTGTCTATACATTCGTCTGTAGGAGAGGTAAACGGGTGGTGCATAGCTACCCATTCGCCGCTCTCTTTGTCAAACTCGAAGAACGGGAACTTCACTACCCAGAGGAAGTTAAAGCCGTCGCCGATAATCTCAAGCTTCTTTGCACACTCAGTTCTTACAGCGCCGAGAGTAGACAGCACGGTGTTATTGTCCGTATCGGCTACTATCATTATAACGTCGCCGACCTCTGCTCCTGCCTTTGTGAGCAGAGCGTTCATCTGCTCTTCACTCATAAACTTACCGAAGCTGGAAGAAACTCCATCCTCTGTATATCTTATCCACGCAAGACCCTTGGCGCCGATACCGCGCACAAACTCGGTCATTTTGTCTATTGCTTTTCTTGTATATACCTTGACAGAGGACTTTGCGTTTATGGCGCGTACAGAGCCGCCGCCCTCTATCGCATTTTTAAATACTGCAAATTCGCTGTCAGCTACCGCATCGGTCAGGTCAATTATCTCCATACCATAGCGCGTGTCGGGCTTGTCGGAGCCGAATCTCTCCATTACTTCGTTATATGTATATCTCGGGAAGGGAGTAGGAATATCTATATTCATTACTTCCTTGAACAGACGCTTTATATAGCCCTCGCCTATACTCAGCACGTCCTCCATATCGACAAAGGACATCTCGAGGTCTATCTGTGTGAACTCGGGCTGTCTGTCCGCACGCAGATCCTCGTCGCGGAAACAGCGCGCTATCTGCATATATCTGTCAAAGCCTGCCACCATACAAAGCTGCTTGTACATCTGCGGCGACTGCGGCAGCGCATAGAACGAGCCTTTGTGTATTCTTGACGGGACAAGAAAGTCTCTGGCGCCTTCGGGGGTGGACTTTATCAGCATAGGAGTCTCCAGCTCGATAAAGCCATTCTCGTCGAAGTAGTCACGGGTGACCTTTGCCACCTTGTGACGGAAGATGATATTCTGCTGAAGCTGTGGACGGCGAAGATCCAGATAGCGGTACTTGAGTCTTGTAGCCTCTGCTGTGTTACAGTTGTCGATTATCTCGAATGGAGGAGTCTCGGACTCGGAGAGTATTCTCAGCTCTGTTACCTCTATCTCTATGTCTCCTGTCGGTATCTTGTTTGTTTTTGCACTTCTCTCGCGTACCTTACCAACGGCGGCAAGCACAAATTCGGAGCGCACCGCCGCAGCCTTTTCAAAAACAGCCCTGTCTGTATTATCGTCAAAGGCAAGCTGTACTATACCTGTTCTGTCGCGCAGATCTATAAATATAAGCTGACCGAGGTCACGCTGACGCTGCGCCCAGCCAAACACCGTTACAACTCTGCCGGTATCACTCTGCCGCAGCTCTCCGCAGTAGTCTGTTCTTTTAAGACCTGTCATAAATTCTGCCATTATATTACTTCCTTTTTCTGTTTTTTCGGCTATAGAGCCGTTTTGTATCACTTACCCAGCTCGTTTAGTTTGCTAAGCAGCTTGTCGTTGCCGTCCTGCATATAGATTTCAAAAAAGCTCGTGAAAAAGCCCTCGTCAAGCGGCACCTCGCTTTCGCTGCCGTTTTCCATATTTCTGAGTCTTGCCTTG
>JAHKXX010000332.1 GCA_020627425.1 bacterium | reverse complement strand
GGTGTAACTCCGGCAGTAAGAGCAACATCTCTGACGGACATAAGTCTGTCTCCGCACTTCAGTTCTCCGGTAGCTATAATGATACACAGTTTTTCACATATTTGCGGACAGATAGGTCTTTTTTTGTCAAGCTCCCAATCCATCTCCTCACTCCTTTCTGTATCACTTTGCTATTACAGTACCACAAGTTGTAAGACTTGTCAATAGTTTTTCTAAAAATATTCAAAAGATCCTGTCACAAACCAATAATGTGACAGGATCTTTTGAAGAATATTTTATATTGAACTTTTCAGTATCATTTCTGCTGCCTTTATGCCGTCCACAGCCGCAGAAATAATTCCTCCGGCATATCCTGCGCCTTCACCACAGGGGTAAAAACCCTTAAGAGCCGGAGATTGCATCGTATCATCACGGATAATACGAACAGGTGAAGAGCTTCTGCTTTCAACTGCTGTCAGAACTGCATCGCTGTCGCCAAAGCCCGGTAGCCTTTTATCAAGCTCAGTTATTCCTAAGCGCAGAGCATTGCACATAAAACCGGGGAGCATAGTATCAAGGGAAGTCAACTCTACACCGGGTTTATAGGTAGGTATCACCGAGCCAAGACTCGTAGTCTTTTTTCCCGAGAGAAAATCCCCCACTCTTTGTACCGGAGCGTTATAGTTTTCACCGCCGAAAACAAATGCAGCGCTTTCAAGCCTTCTCTGGAGTCTTACACCGGCAAGAATATCCTCACTTCCGAAATCGCTTGTATTTATCCCGACAAGTAATGCACTGTTTGCGTTCACTCCGTCACGGGCAAATTCACTCATTCCGTTAGTTGCTAACATTCCTTTTTCACTCGCAGCAGCAACAACATATCCGCCGGGACACATACAAAATGTAAACACTCCCCTGCCATCCTTCAGATGGACAGCCAGCTTGTAATCAGCTGGCGATAGATAGGGACTGTTATACATATCACCGTACTGTTGCCTGTTGATACTTTCCTGTAGATGCTCGATACGGACACCCATAGCAAACGGCTTCTGAGACATAGGAATACTGTTTTCAGCAAGCATCTGAAATGTATCTCTTGCACTGTGACCGATGGCAAGAACAACATTATCAGTCTCTATTTTTGTTTCTCCACTGCTCTTTTTTATTATAACACCGCTTATCTTACCATCGTTTTGAATAAGACCGTTAAATTTACTTTCAAATAAAAAGCTTCCGCCGAGAGAGATAATATCTTCTCTAAGGCTTTTTACCGTCGTTCTCAGCATATCTGTTCCTATATGGGGCTTAGCAAGATATAGTATTTCTTCAGGCGCACCGTGAGAGACAAATTCGTTTAGTACCTTTCTTATTCTGCTGTCCTTTGTACCGGTATTCAGCTTTCCGTCACTAAATGTACCTGCTCCTCCCTCCCCGAACTGAACGTTTGAATTTTCGTCCAGAACCCGGTTATTCCAAAACTGACCGACATCCTTTGTTCTTGAGTCTACGTCCCTGCCGCGTTCGATAACTATAGGGCATTGACCGGACTGTGCGAGTATAAGTGCAGCAAACAAGCCGCATGGACCGCTGCCGATGACAACAGGGGGATTTTGGAGTTTTTTTGAATTTGGTATTTCGTATACGTACTTTTTTACTATTGAAGCGTTTTTACACCTTGAGGCTATCCTCTCTTCATCAGAAAATAGCTCGGCGTCTATTGTCGCCTCGAAATGAATGTTCTGTTTTTTTCTGGCGTCGGTGCTGCGCTTATACAGACTTACATTTTTTATACTTGTTTTTGAAATATTAAGCTTTTTGGCTGCATATTTTTTTAATGTATCGTCATCATAGTCAAGCGGCAGGGAAATATTATTAATTCTTATCATAGTGTCCTCTTAATTAATGTATTTTACCGGTATCATAGCACTTCCGAAAGCAAAGTGCAGATTAAATCCGCCGCAGTCGCCGTCTACATTAAGAGCTTCACCGATAATAAAAAGTTTTTTTATCTTTCTTGACATAAGTGTATGCGGATCGACTTCATTACTGCCGATGCCTCCTGCACATACCTGTGCGGATTTAAAGCCGTCACCGATTTTCGGCGTAAATGTAAGGGATTTTGCTGTCTGTGCAATAAGCTTTATTTCTTTTTCAGTAAGACTTTCTGAGCGCTTATTCTTTAATCGGCTGGTTTCGACTATATATTGTGACAGCCTTTTATTAAGAACAGCTGACAGTATAAGTCCGCAGGGCTCATCACTAAATATCTGTCTGCACTCGGTAAGGTATTTGCAAAGACCGTTTATACCAAACGAAGGCATAACGTCAACACACAGAGTAAGATTCCCGACAGACCCTCCGGAAACAGTACCAAAATACAGATACTCGTTAATAATTCTTGATACCTCAAAAACACAGATCCCCGATATACTGCGGTCGTTAAACTGTACTTCGCCGCAGCTTTCGGTAAGAATTATGTCATCCGTTTTGACTGAGACTATTCCTCTCGCCCTTATTCCCTTTAAGCTACTGCACTTTTCCCTAACGCTTACGGGAGAAAGTGATGGAAAGATCGGAGTCGGCTTTAATCCCAAGCTTTTTAGAAGCGTCATACCGTCCTCG
>JAHKXX010000331.1 GCA_020627425.1 bacterium | reverse complement strand
GAAGGGCATACGTCTTATTCTTCCTATAGGTGACGGAAATATAGAGGTCGTTCTTGCCAAGGCGGCAGACGTTATAACATATGTCGAAAACGGTGTTTGTGATCTTGGAGTAGTAGGCAAGGATACCATTATGGAAAACGGCAGAAGCTTTTATGAAATACTCGATCTCGGGTTTGGTAAATGCCGTTTTGCTCTTGCAGGAAAAGCCGGAAAGGACTTTTTCTCAGGCTATAACGAAAAAACCATAGCAACAAAATATCCTAATGTTACTCGTCAGTTCTTTGAGGGGAAGGGTATGGATATAAGAATTATTAAAATTGAAGGCTCTGTAGAGCTTGCGCCGCTGTTGGGTCTTTCTGATGCTATTGTAGATATAGTTGAAACAGGCTCTACACTGCGTGAAAACGGACTCGTAATAATAGAAGACAACGTAGCCCCGATATCTGCAAGGCTTATAGCGAATACAGCAAGCCTCAAGCTGAGAAAAGCAGAAATAGAAGAGCTTGCAGAGAAAATGGAAACAGAAAGGGATAAGAAGAATGATAAAGATAATTAAAGCAGACGGAAGCTCTGAGAAAGAGTTTCTGACCTCTGTTCGTGAACGCAGCAACAATAAAAACAAGGATGTTACCGCCATAGTCAGTGAGATAATAGATAACGTCCGTCAAAACGGCGACAAGGCTGTGCGTGATTATACAATAAAGTTTGACGGAAAGGCTCCGGATTATTTTGAGGTACCGAAGGAGGAGATAGAAAAATCTCTTACACAGTGCGATCCGGATTTTATATCTACACTAAAAAAGGCTGCGAAAAATATCAGCGATTTTCACGCAAGACAAAAACAGCAAAGCTGGCTGACAACAAAGGAAAACGGTGTTGTTATGGGTCAGCGTGTAAGAGGACTTGAAAGAGTAGGACTGTATGTCCCCGGAGGTACGGCTGCATACCCGTCATCAGTGCTTATGAATGCTATACCTGCAAAGATAGCAGGGGTAAAAGAGCTTATTATGGTAACTCCTCCTCTGAAGGATGGCAGAGCGAACCCTGATATTATGGCAGCAGCCTTTATAGCCGGAGTAGACAGAGTATTTCTTATGGGCGGCGCACAGGCAGTAGCAGCGCTTGCATACGGTACAGAAACAGTGCCAAAGGTAGACAAGATAGTAGGTCCGGGAAACATTTTCGTAGCAACTGCCAAAAAGCTTCTCTACGGAAATGTTGACATAGATATGATAGCGGGTCCCAGTGAAATACTGGTTCTTGCCGACGAAACTGCCAACCCGAAATTCCTTGCAGCAGACCTTATGTCACAGGCAGAACACGACAGACTTGCTTCTGCAATACTCGTGACTACCTCGGAAAAAACAGCAAACGAAACCGTATCCGAGCTTTCACGTCAGATGGAATACCTTTCCAGAAAGGATATTATAGAGGAGTCCCTGACAAATTACGGTGTAATAATTATCTGCGACGATATGGAAAAGGCTCTTGCTATGGCAAACGAGCTTGCTCCTGAGCACCTTGAGGTATGCTGTAATAACCCTATGGAATATATAGGTAAAATAGACAACGCAGGCTCTGTTTTCCTCGGAAACTATTCTCCCGAGCCGCTCGGTGATTATTTTGCTGGCCCCAACCACGTTCTTCCCACAAGCGGTACCGCAAGATTTTTCTCGCCGCTGTCTGTTGACAGCTTTGTAAAGAAATCAAGCTTTATCTATTATACCGATGAAGCTTTGAGGGCTGACAAGGATGATATAGTACGTTTTGCCGAGACAGAGGGACTCACAGCTCACGCAAATTCAATAAAAGTAAGATATGAATAACCATAGTCAAGCGTTGCTTGTCTTAATAAAACGCCGCAGCTTTCTTGCTGCGGCTGATATTTTCAATACGGAGGTAGTTTTATGTCATACGAGCTTTGCAGCAAGGTAAAGACGCTTGAACCCTATGAGCCTATCAGCGGCAGTTATAGTATCAGGCTGGATGCTAACGAATCTTTTTATAATATGCCCGAAAATATCAAGGACGAGATAAAGACCATAATAGATGACCTTGATTTTAACCGTTATCCCGATCCTAAGGCGCATGATCTTGCGGTATCTTTTTCGCGGTACTACGGAATTGATCCCGAAAATGTCACTGTTACAAACGGCTCTGACGAAATGCTTTATCTTTTATCATCCGCTATGCTTCAGCGCGGCAGCAGGGTTTGCGTTACAGAGCCGGATTTTTCGATGTATGATTTTTATTCCTATCTGTCCGAAAACGAGATATTAGTTTATAAAAAGGACGATAACCTCGATATAAATACAGATGATCTGATTAGCTTTGTAAATGAGAATAAAGCTGATATGCTTATTTTTTCAAATCCATGCAACCCAACAGGAAGGGGAATTAGCTATGACGATGCAATAAAGCTTGTAGAGAACACGGACTGTCTTGTAGTTCTGGATGAAGCATATATGGATTTCTGGGATCAATCGGTTATTTATATGGCGTCGCGCTATGAAAACCTTATTGTACTAAAGACCGCCTCCAAGGCTGTAGGTGCTGCGGCTGTAAGACTCGGATTTGCCGTTGCAAACGAAAAAATCACAAAAGCTCTTCAGTCAGTCAAATCCCCCTATAATGTCAATACACTTTCGCAGAGAATAGGCGAGTGTATTTATAATAATCAGGACG
Source organism: bacterium (assembly GCA_020627425.1). Lineage (GTDB taxonomy): Bacteria > Bacillota > Clostridia > Oscillospirales > Acutalibacteraceae > UBA1213. Next base: position 359 of record JAHKXX010000331.1, on the reverse strand, counting down.
TGATCAGACAACGCAGAGACACTATTGTAAAGAATACAAAGGAGCTTTATAAAGGACTGACAGAGCTTCAAAAAAGCTATAGTCTGCCGATGAAAATATATGAGCCTCACACAAACTTTGTGTTTATTGAATGGGACAAAGCAGAAAACGTTTTTGACTATCTACTGAAGAATAGTATAGCTATCCGCTGCTTTAAGAAGCTTTCGGCTCTCAGGATAACTGCCGGCAGCAGTGAAGAAAACGAGAAGATGTTGAGTACATTTGAAAAATATATCATTGAAAAATTTTTGACTCTTAATAAATAGTTTTGCAACTACAAAGCAATTTTTTGTATATTATTGGCATTCTTCTGCTTTATG
>JAHKXX010000330.1 GCA_020627425.1 bacterium | reverse complement strand
CAGCGGACTCATATCCTATAGTTCCGGCAATGTACGGAGTTTCTTTATCACCTACAACCTGGTTCTTCAAAGCGTAAAACTTACCGCCACTGTAGAAAAATCCAGTATACTTTGCATCAGTACCGTCAGCCTTATCATAACGCTTAAAGATGTACAGACCATTACCTTGAACTTTATACTTTCCTTCACCAGAGTAATCACGTGCAAGAGCATCAACAGTCAATGATGTTAATGAATCTGCTGCAACATTACTATTAGTTGTAGATTTTTTATAATAACCATTCTCATCAGTTTCTAACTCTGTATATGTTGTTTTATCATCGTTTAACACATAATACTTTGTGCCATTTTTATATATCAACGCAAATCCAGGTTCTACACCGTTTGTATCGTCACCGGAACGTACAATCTGCTCTTCGGGTGCAACCGCTGTGCTTGCAGCCACAACAACTCTACCACCTGCCATAAGCGTTGTTACCTCATTGGCAGTAGTTGTGCCATCAGAGTTAACTTTTTCCATAGGATTAAGTTCTACAAAAGTCTTACCAGTATCCGCTGTCGGTAAATTTCCGTCACCAAACTTTCTTAAGTCATACTGATATGTCATACCAGTTGGTACATTACCGGAAGTAGTATTATTGGTCATATCTGATGGACTATTAGTAAGAGCACCTGTAGACGGATCTGTCCAGTAGGTTTTGCCAGATTTATATGTAGTATCCAACGCTTGGTCAGTTGTTCTTGTAAAATCTAACTGGTTTTCAAGAGACATTCTAACAAAAGCACCAACAGAACCTGTATTTACAGCTGCAACGTCCTTGTTAACTTCCTGACCCGGTGTCATATCCTTCGGAGGAGTAAAGTCCTCGACTACAGATACGCCGTAATCAGCAGTAGCTGTCAATTGGTTGGTTACCTCATCGCTGCTTGAGAACCACGCGAAGGATGCGCCGGCTACTATCAGAGCAGCAAGGATGCACGATGCGCCGAGCACGCGGCGTCTTATTTTTTTCTTGCTTGCCATAATCTCATTCTCCTTTTTTTAATAATTATTTAAACGATAGGTACGTTTAAACCGTTTTGTTGTCCGCTTTTGGCTGAGCACTGTCGGTTTTTTCAGCACTTTCAGCACCAGCCGCGGCGGCTGTGCCTGTGGTTTTAGTTTCGTTAATTTCTGAGTTTTCAGTCTTGTCTTTTTCGTTGGATTTTTCACGATCTTCGGTTTTGACCTTTGATCCGTCCTGTTTTTCTTCCTTCAGGCTGTCTATATCTTCTTTGTCAACCTTCAGGGGCAGGGCAGTGCTTTTTCCGTCATTAACCTGCGCGTCGTCTTTTCGTTCGCCGGACTCTTTGTTGCCGTCTTTCTTGTTGTCGCCGTCCTCGTCCTCCTCGTCATCATCCTTGCCCATCGCAAAATATTTCTTGAGAAGTATAAAGAACCCTATAAGCAAAACTACAACGGGAACAATTATGTACCAGCGCAGCTGGAAGAACCTAATAACATAGCCGAGTATCGGTATGCCGAAATTGACGGTGCCTATTACACGGCTTTCATCGATCAGGAAGCTATCCTCCGAATCGTTCGCGTCGCCTCGCGTCTTGAAGCAGATAGTACCTGTACCCTCGTAGTTGTCGTATTTCTGACTGACACGGTGAGTAAGGTATGCATCTCCCTCATTGCTTGGTTTGAAGGTTATTACGTCACCCTTCTTTATGTCCTTGGCGTCCTTTAACTGTACAAAAACCAGATCGCCTACATTATAAGTCGGTGACATTGACGGTGTTAGTATTGTGTAATACCTGTAACCGAACAAAGACTTATCGGGTGCGGTACTGAATGCATACAGCAGTGCACCGGCAAGTATTGCTGCCGAAAGAACAAAAATAAATATAGTATAAATTACACTAAAGATCTTGCCGGCTGTGGATAGCGGCTTTTCTTCTTGTTCTTCCAGTTCGGCATTTTTTTCCTTAGCTATAAGCAATCACTCCCCTTTGCTGACCTGCCAAAACCGAAATGCAAGCCAATTTGTGCAAGAATCTACCTCGCCAAACAGCATTATACCATCAAAACAAATATTTGTAAACAATTGTATAGAAAAAAATTATTTTTTATACTATTTGTACACTTTTTACTGACAATTATCGGTAATTATTCAGTAGTACAATAACATTGTTGTATTATCAATAGCACAATAACAGAGATTGTCATAAGGTATCATTATTGTAACTATTTATTATTATTGTACTTCATTTACTATAAAATGTAAATAGCTAATTTGATTTATTTTAAAATTTTAATTTAAATACAGTAAATTAAAAGGCATTCACGCTTGATCTTTTCAGAGTATAACAATAAGTTTTACTATATTAATAGCATAAAAACGCCCGAGCAAATGCACGGGCTTTATTAAATCTGTTTTTATTCGGACAAAAGCATACGGTCATTCGCAAGCTCTTCTCCGCTTTGCTTAGAGAACTTCTCTAAAAGGTCGGCTTTGTGAAGCTTTCTCTTCTCCTCGCCGCTTATCTCGAAAATTACCTTACCCTTGTTCATCATTATCAGCTTGTTACCGTGTCTTATGGCGTCGTGCATATTATGCGTGACCATTATGGCAGTCAGCTTGTGTTCACTGATGATCTTGTCGCTAAGCTCGAGGACCTTTGCGGCAGTCTTTGGGTCGAGAGCAGCGGTGTGCTCATCCAGCAGCAAAAGCTTCGGTTTTTGCAGTGTAGCCATAAGCAGCGTTATTGCCTGTCTCTGACCGCCCGAAAGAAGTCCTACCTTTGTTGTAAGTCTGTCCTCAAGACCGAGGTCAAACTCTGCAAGCATTTCTCTGTAAAGCTTCTTTTCGGAGGACTTTACCCCCCACCGGAATGTACGGTGGTAGCCGCGGCGAGCCGCGATAGCAAGGTTTTCGATTATCTCCATATCCGGAGCGGTACCCATACGCGGATCCTGAAAAACTCTGCCGAGGAAGTGGCTTCTCTTGTATTCGGGAAGTCGGCTTATGTCCTCGCCGTCTATTATTATAGCTCCCTTGTCAACAGGCCACACGCCGGATATAGCGTTCAGCATAGTAGACTTGCCTGCGCCGTTGCCTCCGATAACGGTACAGAAATCGCCGTCGTTAAGTCTCAGGCTCAGATCATCAAGAGCTACCTTTTCGTTTACCGTGCCGGAATTAAAGGTTTTTGTTATGCCCTTTAAATACAGTTTTTCACCGGACGCACTGCTATGCTCCTGTTCGTTTTCTTTTTTTAATTCAGCCATCCTGTGCGCCCTCCGCCGTGCTTAGTTTTTTATTCTGTGCCGCTACCTTTTTAAAGGAATTCTTGCGCTTATTGCTAAGGTACGGCATAGCAAGGAATACAGCAACGATTATCGCCGTAAACAGCTTCATATCGTCAGCAGGAAGCTTCAGCCACAGAACAAGACCTACTACTATATAGTACAGTATTCCGCCGAAAGCAACAAAGCTGAGACGCATAACGAAGTTGAACCTCTTGCGGAATATTGCCTCGCCGATAACCTGACCGATAATAACAGCCGCAAGTCCGATAACGATAGCGCCACGTCCCATATTTACATCTGCAAAGCCCTGATACTGAGAAAGCAGCGAACCTGACAGAGCAACTAGACCGTTTGACAGAGCAAGCGCTATTACCTTGTACTTATTTATGTTTATTCCCTGTGCGGGAGCCATAGCAGGGTTGTTACCCGTTGCTCTGATAGCAGAGCCTTGCTCGGTACCGAAGTACCAGTAGAGTAGCGCGATTATAACCGCAACAAACGCAAGAGCAACTACTATTGAGAGCCATACATTACGCAGTGACAAAGCTACAACATAATTGTCTACACTTATCGTCTGGTTCGCCTTGCCCATAATATTAAGATTTATGGAGTAAAGTGCGATCTGTGTAAGTATTCCTGCAAGAATATCGGGTATACCGAGAAGTGTATGCAAAAGTCCGGTTACCAGACCTGCAGCAAGTCCTGCAACAAATGCTGCTATCATCGCAAGCCAGATCGGCTGTCCTGAAATAAGCATCATAGCCGTTACCGCGCCGCCCGTAGCAAACGAGCCGTCTACAGTCAAATCGGCAAAATTGAGCAACTTGAATGTAATGTATACTCCCAGAGCCATCACGCCCCAGATAATACCCTGACAGATATTACCCGGCAGCGCGTTGACAAACGCCATGGGATCAAGCGATGTAAAATAGTCTAACATGTTGATCTTTTTCCTTCCGCCCTAAATCACTTTTTGCTATTACTCAGCAACTATCTCTTCGTAGCCGTCAGGTATGGTTACGCCGAGCTGCTGTGCTCTATCCTTCATATACTTCTTTGTTGTAGCAGGAGCATAAGCTATCTCCATAGACTTTACATCCTTGCCGTTTTTGAGTATATCATAAGCCATCTCGCCTGTCTTTACGCCGAGATCATAGTAGCTTATAGAAAGAGTAGCAACGCCGCAGCCCTTACAGATGTTCTCTTCACCTGCTACTATAGGAGTCTTTGCAGGAAGAGCGATATTGTTTATAAGCTCTACGTTTGACGCAGCCTGGTTATCTGTAGGAATGTACAGAACGTCGCACTCGCTGCAGGCTGTTGTAGTTACCTGGCTTATATCGTTAGAGTCAGAGAAGGTGTACTCCTTTACGGTAAGACCACTTTCTGTGAACATCGGAGCTATTGTATCATACTGATACTTTGAGTTAGCCTCTGCAGAACAGTAGAGGATACCGACAGTCTTAGCCTCGGGGAAAAGCTCTTTCAGCATTTCAGCCTGCTTGTCGAGAGGAGCAAGGTCTGATGTACCGGAAATATTTCTGCCCGTTGTGCCGGAGAAATCCTTTATCTCCAGAGCTGTAGCATAGTCTGTTACAGATGTGCCGAGTATCGGAATATCGCCTGTAGCTGCAACTGCTGCCTGAAGTGCAGGAGTTGCGTTTGCAAGAATAAGATCGCTCTTGTTTGCTACGAACTGGTTACATATAGTAGCACATGTAGGCGAGTCGCCCTGAGCGTTCTG
>JAHKXX010000329.1 GCA_020627425.1 bacterium | reverse complement strand
TACACTTATTCTCACATCAAAGCAGCGTCAAGCAGCACCCTGTGTGCTGTGGCGCGGAAGGAGAGGGACAATAAACCCCGCTCGTACGCGTGCCGACAGGTAGGTGGTAACATCAATCAGAGTGCGCGAATCGACCGCGGAGGCACTCCGCCGCCGCCGCTGCGTTGGTTGACTTTTGGTGGGGAGTAGGGTATAATGGAGAAAAATGAGGGTTTCTCGGAGATTTGTGAGAAATCAATAATATATTCAGGAGGAAAAGTATGTATTGTCATAATTGCGGAAATCAGATCGCGGATGATTCCGCGTATTGTCCTTTTTGTAATGCTAATGTGGGCGGTATCGGTAACGCCGCTGTAAACCAGGATGCTTATCAGCAGCAGAATATCCCCGGTGTAGATGTGCAGCAAGATTGTTCCCGTACTCCGGTCGGTCAGTATGACCCTTCATATGAACAGCAGCCGCTGAGTGCAGACAACCCCGGAGCAACTGCCGGAATGGTTCTCGGTATAGTCTCTCTGATGACAACGTGGGTTCCTGTAGCAGGTCTTGTTACCGGTATCGTGGGTACCGTAAAATCAAGCGGAGCCTTGAACAGGGCAAAACAGGGGTATAATAAAAAGGGCGTGGCTCTCGCAGGAAAGATCATGTCTATCATCGGTATCGTGCTGTCGTGTATTATGCCGCTTATAGTGGCTGCTATTGTTATACCGGCTGTTGTGGGTATAGTAAATAGTTCTAATGTTTCATCATATAACACGGACGCAGCGATGATTGAAACGTCTTGTAAGAGCTTTTATGCAGGCGTTGTCTCGGGTACCATTAATGAACAGAATAAAGGCTCTGTTTCCGCTACCCTTCCGTCAGCCTCCGCTTCGTCAAAAGTGCGAAAGGAAGCCGCAAATGATCTTACCGTAAAAGACGCATTGGAGTACTCGGGCTTGCTCGGTCAGTTCGACGAAAATAAGCTGGAGAATTTCAAATACGATAATTACGGCAATATCCTGTTTAACGGCGAGTTTTCGCACAATAATGCATATTCATTGTCTATGTATACCACACTCGGAGATATGTATGACCGACCGGACAGTTCCTACGGTGACGATGACTTTGATTTTGATTATGATTTTGACTGGTGATCACTCATAACGATTGAAATATAACCGCAAAGCAAAGTTTTTAATTTATGCTCTTCGTACATTATGTGTTCTTTGATAACATATTGATGTACGAAGAGTTTTTTGCTGATTTATCAGTATTTTTTTGTCAATGTTTTTTTAAAAAAACATTGACAAATCAGGTTAGATACATTATACTATTACTGTTAAATAATTCTAACCTTATAGTCAGACAAATGGAGGGATATAAATGATGCCGCTTAGCTTGGCGGATACAGACGCTACCTACATTATAAAACGTGTAGGAGGAAACGAAAAGGTGAAAAAGCACCTGGAAAATCTGGGCTTTGTTGTTGGCAGCGAGGTGACGCTTGTTACCTCTATGAACGGAAATGTCATCGTGAAGGTAAAGGAAGCAAGAATCGCTATCAGCGACGAGATGGCTCGTAAGATAATGATATAGACAAGGAGGAAAGTTAAATGGCTACATTGAGAGATGCGAAAATAGGCGATACCGTTACCGTAAAAAAGCTTACGGGCGAGGGCGCACTTAAAAGAAGAATAATGGATATGGGCATCACAAAGGGAGTCGAGATCTATGTAAGAAAGGTTGCTCCGCTCGGTGACCCCATAGAGATAACCGTAAGGGGCTATGAGCTTTCGCTGAGAAAAGCAGACGCCGAAATGATACTCCTTGAATGACAGGGCGTATCATGCGGCAAAGTGCTGCTATTCTCGGGTATAGGTTAGATATAACTTACTAAATCAAAAAGGAGAGAGCAAAAATGAGTTTGAAAATTGCCTTGGCAGGCAACCCAAACTGCGGTAAAACCACTCTGTTTAACGCACTTACCGGCTCGAATCAGTTTGTCGGTAACTGGCCGGGCGTTACAGTGGAGAAGAAGGAAGGCAAGCTGAAAAAGCACAAGGATGTTACTATCACGGACCTTCCGGGTATCTATTCACTGTCACCATATACTATGGAGGAGGTAGTCGCAAGAAACTATCTTGTTGACGAAAGACCGGACGGTATACTGAATATCGTAGACGGTACAAACCTTGAGAGAAACCTCTATCTTACCACACAGCTGTTAGAGCTTGGAATACCTATGATAGTTGCCGTAAATATGATGGATATTGTAAAGAAAAACGGTGACAAGATAGATATGAAGGAACTTTCACGCCAGCTTGGATGTAATGTCGTTGATATATCCGCACTGAAGGGAGAGGGTATTATCGACGCTGCCGAGGCTGCGATAAAGGCCGCCGAGGAGAAGAAGCCGATACCGCTTCATTCCTTTGATGGACCTGTAGAGCACGCTATAGCGCACATTGAGGAAGCAGTGTTTCACGATCTGCCCGAGGAGCAGCAGCGCTGGTTTGCGGTGAAGCTGTTCGAGCGTGACGAAAAGGTAATAGAAAAGCTTAAGATAGAAAAGGAAAAGCTAGAGCATATCGAAAAAGATATAAAGCGCGCCGAGGAAGAGATGGACGATGATGCTGAGAGTATCATAACTAACGAAAGATATATCTTTATATCGTCGATTATCAAGGCTTGCTATAAGAAGCAAAAAACCACAAAGCTGTCCACCTCGGACAAGATAGATAAAGTAGTAACAAACCGCTGGGCAGGTCTGCCGATATTTGCGGTAATAATGTTCCTGGTTTATTACATCTCTATGCAGACAGTCGGCGTTGGCTTTACCGATTGGGCGAATGACGGTCTTTTCGGTGACGGCTATCATCTGGTAGGTATCGGTGATGCACAGGCAGAGGAGGCAGCCGAGAAATACGGCGATACGGATGCTATCCTTGCCGGTGCTATAGAAAAATACGGCAACGATGATATAGCAGACGCTATTGACCTTGAAAATGAGGAATACGACGAAAAGAACGCAAAGAAGGCTATTGACGAGCTTAATAAGCTGGTTCCTGCAAATGCATCGTTTGAATACAGCCTTGAGGATGAGGAAACCCTGGAGGTAACTACCGAAAAGGGCGACAAAGAGGCATATGATGACGCTGCAAAGCAGTATCTTGACACAGAGTACAAGGGCGCATACGGTGCGCCGGATCCTGCCGAGTACGGCGTATGGGTACCGGGTGTACCTGTTCTTGTAGAAAACCTGCTCGACAGCGTGAACGCTGCGGACTGGCTGAAAGGACTCATAATTGACGGTATAATCGCCGGCGTTGGCGCCGTACTCGGCTTTGTTCCCCAGATGCTTGTATTGTTCCTGCTGCTTGCTATACTGGAGTCCTGCGGATATATGGCGCGTATCGCGTTTGTTCTGGACAGAATATTCAGACGCTTTGGCCTCTCGGGAAAGAGCTTTATACCGATGCTTATAGCTTCGGGCTGCGGTGTTCCGGGTATAATGGCAAGCCGTACGATTGAAAATCCGCGCGACAGACGTATGACGATCATCACAACTACATTCATCCCCTGCAGCGCAAAACTTCCGTTTATCGCAATGATCGCAGGCGCGCTGTTCGGCGGCTCTGCTCTTATCGCAACGAGCGCATACTTTATCGGTATTGCCGCTATAATAGTTTCGGGTATTATGCTGAAGAAAACAAAGATCTTCTCAGGAGATCCCACTCCCTTTGTTATGGAGCTTCCGGCATATCATTTGCCGACAGTAAGTAATGTACTCCGTTCAATGTGGGAGAGAGGCTGGTCCTTTATAAAGAAGGCAGGTACCGTTATCCTTATCTCGACAGTATTTGTATGGTTTACTTCATACTTCGGCATAGTAGACGGTGCGTTTACAATGCTTGAGGAGGATCAGCTGGATCAGTCCTTCCTTGCTATGATAGGCAACGCAGTAGCATGGCTCTTTGCTCCTCTTGGCTGGGGTACATGGCAGGCAGCTGTTGCTTCCTTCACAGGACTTGTTGCAAAGGAAAACATTGTCGGCACCATGGGCATACTCTATGGAGCAGACGGAAATGTTTATGCAAGTCTGGCGTCTACGTTTACCGGAATAAGCGGCTTCTCCTTCCTCATCTTCAACCTTCTCTGCGCTCCGTGCTTCGCTGCTATCGGCGCAATAAAGAGAGAGATGAACAGTGCAAAATGGACATGGTTTGCTATCGGCTATCAGTGCGGTTTCGCTTATGTAATATCACTTATGGTAAACCAGTTCGGTATGCTCTTCTCGGGCACCTTTGAACCCAGCATACTCAATATAATCAGCCTTGTATTTGCGTTTGCATTCCTTGCACTGGGCGTATATATGCTGTTTATAAAGAGGTACAAAGAGACAAATACCCTGAAAGCAGCTAAGGCATAATAAGACCTGTGGTCTGAATAATCAATGAATAAAAAGCTTGCTCATATCCTACAGGTGTGGGCAGGCTTTTGTTATATGGTGTAAAAATAATGCAGCCATACCATAAAGTACTTTGCTGTCGGTATAGATTTATTTTTGTCATTTAGTGTATAATAGTATCGGAAATTTTATAAATGTGATATAATAAATAGTATAGAGGAGTGAACCAGCCTCTACTCCAAAGCAGCGCTAAGCGCCGCCCTGTGCGGTACCCCAAGGGCACTTCCTTCGGGCGCACGGCGCGGACTGCACCGTACAATAAACCAAACTCGTACGCGTGCCAGGAAAGTACAGGGTATAACCAACTTGAGTGCGCGAATTGACAGCGGAGGCACTCCGCTTGTTGTAAAATGGGATCAGATGTTGTATAATGGATAGGAAAATTGATATAGGAGAATTGACAACTATGAAAGTCTGTAAACAGTGCGGCGCGGAATATGACGATGACTCCTTTTTTTGCGGTAAGTGCGGAACTGCACTATTGCCTGCGGAAAACAACGTGAGTGAGGATACTCAAGAGACCGGGACTAAGACTGGGTCGGTGGATAAAAACAACTACGAAAGCTATGCGTCACAGTTTGACGCTGTTGATGAACAAAAGCCCGAAGTATCTGTACAGAGTACAGAGAATACTGCCGCTTTGCATACCGATTATCAGGATAATACCGCTATGCAGCAGAGCACATATCAGAATAATAATTATCCTCAGCAAAACACATATCAGAATAATATGTACCCACAGCAAAATGCATACAAGAATAATATGTACCCACAGCAGAACGCGTACCAGAATAATATGTATCAGCAGCCGTATTACCAGCCAAATCCCGGTACGATCACTAATCAGGCTCAGCAGGCGCCGTTTGATCCCAATATACATAACCTGTTTATTCATTTTTACTCGATAAGAAACGATATAAGAATGTCGGTCGCAATATCGAATGTTTGTAACTATGTTGTCCTCGCAAACGGTCAACAGCTTAGCTTTGCTCTTAGAAACGGTGTCTATGTTGTTTACTTTATAATCGGCAGAAAGAGCTATAAGCGTACTATTATGGTGTCCTCACAGAGTATGCCTATAAATATATATGCTTCGTGGTCGGGCAGAGCACAGATAAATATAAGCTGAATTTGTTATTTTGTCCGCCTCCTGCAAAAGAACTAAGGCTCTTTTGTGAGCCTTTATAGGGCTTAGTTTGGATTTAAAAGACGACATAAATCGACAATTTGTGGGTTATTACACAAAAATCCACTATTTGTCCATTGAAAGAAACGGTCTATATTTTATAATTAGATTGGCTTGTTTTGAAAAAGAGGTGACGGCTGTGGAAGAGAAAAAAGATATATTAAAAAAGTCCTTTGGTGACAGGCTTTTTCAGGGACTGCTGAACGGTCTTATTTATATTACTCTCAGACCGAAGGTCATATGGCAGGACAAAGAGCTGAAAAAAGCCGTAAATAAAAAACCGTGCATATTTGTCTGTAACCACACACACCACTTTGACGGCTCGTTTGCAGGCGCAATACTTGACCGTTACAAGCCCTATGTTCTTGTTACCGCTAAATGGTATAACAAAAAGAAAATAGGACCCCTGGTGCGTATGAACAGGACTATACCGATAGATCTGAATTCTACCGATACCGATTGGTATATGAATTGTCAGCGCGCGCTGAAAGAGGGCAAGTCCCTTGTTATATTTCCCGAGGGCGCGGTCGCACGAGAGGGAAAAATGCAGCCATTTAAGCCGGGCGCAGGAGTGTTCAGCGCAAAGCTCGGGGTCGATATAGTACCCGTTGCCATTTATGGTCCGTATAAGATACTTTTCGGCAAAAGGCAGAGAGCAATAGTCGGAAAACCGATACACCCCGATTGCCACGATAATATGCGTCCGTCAAAGTATGCCCGTCTTCTTATGGAAGAGGCAGAGCAAAGCGTTAAAGAGCTGTACGACAGTATGTCGCAAAAATACGGCGATACCGGCGTTTACTATGACAGTTAATGCAGAAATGCATTACTATATAAAAAATAATAAATAAGGATGGTAAAGATCATGAATAACGAAATAGCAGAAAAGATAAAGGGTATGCTTGTAGAAAACCTGAGAATACCGGAGGACGAGCTGGAGTATGATTCCGAGCTTTTCGGCGACGATATAGGACTAGACTCTATTGACTCTATAGAGATCATAGCAGGTATAGACGAGCTTTTCGGTGTAGATATGACAGGAGCAGACAGAGAGAATTTCCAGACTATTCTTACACTGACAAGCTTTGTAGAAGCACATAAAGAGGGTTGATTATTATGTCAGGAAAAACACGCTGCGTTGTTACAGGTCTGGGACTTGTGTGCGCGGTCGGCAGTAATGTATCTGAATGTGTGGACGCTATATATAGCGGCAAAACAGGCATAAAAGAAGTAAGGGCGTTTGATACCGAGCAGTGCTATACTCATAAGGGCGCAGAGTCCGATTTGACAAATGAACAGCTTGGCAGCGAAAACTACGACCGTTCGTCCCTGCTGTGTATAAAGGCAGCCGAGGAGGCTGTAGATGACAGCGGACTCGTACTGTCAGAGGAGGACAAAAGCCGTATAGGCGTTATCCTCGGCAGCTGTGTCGGCGGCGCCATAAGTATCGACAAATACTATTCAGATATAAAGAAAAACGGCAGCGGCGATAAGCAGGATATTCCGAAGATGACCGCGTCCGCAATGGCTGCGAATGTTTGTACACATTTCGGTCTGTGCGGCATTACCGCAAACATAGTAAATGCCTGCGCCGCAGGAACGCTCAGCCTTTCTTATGCGTGCGATCTTATTCGCTCGGGAAGGGCAGATGTATTTCTTGCAGGCGGCTCCGACGGCTTTTCCAGCCTTGCCTATGCAGGATTTCACGGACTGCACGCCCTTGCACAGGACAGCTGTTCTCCATTTAACCACAGCAACGGAATAAGCCTCGGTGAAGGCTCTGGCGTACTGATAATAGAGAGCTATGAGCACGCCGTAAAGCGTGGAGCCAAAATCTACTGCGAGATACTCGGCTCGGGCGTCAGCAGTGACGCATACCATATTACCGCACCCCGTCCGGACGGCGAGGGTCAGATGAGCGCAATAAACAAGGCAGTCAGAAATTCCGGTCTTGATTTTTCGGATATAGACTATATAAACGCACACGGAACAGGCACAGCAAAGAACGACGAGGCAGAGTTTTTGTCTCTGAAAACTCTGTTCGGTAATGACCCCGGGCTTTCCGTAAGCTCTACAAAGTCTATGACCGGTCACTGTCTGGGTGCTGCCGGCTCTATAGAAGCCGTGCTTACCGTAAAGGCTATCGAGCAGTCGTGCGTACCGCCGACTATCGGCTACAGTGACGAGGATATAAGATTTCTTTCTGAAAAAAGCGGCGGTATAGATTTTGTTGCAAACAAAGCCAAAAGCAAAAATATTGACTATGCTATGTCCAACTCCTTTGCCTTCGGCGGTAACAACGCAAGTATAATTTTCTCCAAGAAGGAGCATCCGACAGAGGACAGGACAAGCACTGAGCCTATTTATATAACGGGTATCGGCACCGTAGACACCCAAAAGACCGACGATAAGGGCTTTGTAGCAGAGCTGAAAAGCGCAGACTTCAAGGAAAGAAATGTAAAGACCGCGTTCTTTCGCAAACTTGACAGGTTCAGCCAGCTTCAGCTTCTGAGCGGTATCGACGCTCTCTCGGATTCGGGTATAGAGGTAACTGCCGACAACGAGAATGATATAGGTATGATAATCGGTACAGCCGACGGACCCCTGACCGAAATCGTCAATTTCCAGAAAAACGTAATAGAAAAGGGAACCCAGAGCGGCAGCGCTTTTCTTTTCCCGAATACCGTATATAACGCAGCAGGCGGTTATCTGAGTATTTTTACAGGTATAAAGGGCTATAACGTTACTGTAGCTAACGGCGCTCAGGCAGGACTGCAAAGCGTTTGCTATGCGTGCGACGCTATACATAACGGCGACGCTAAAATAATGCTTGCAGCCGGTACGGACGAGAATACGGACGTTGAAAACGAGCTGTATGGTGAGCCGGGCTATGTCCTCGGCGAAGGCTCTGTGTCAATGATACTTGAATCAAAAGACAGCGCTTTGCATCGTAACAGCAAGATATATGCCGAGATAGCAGGCTTTGCTACTGCAAGGACTGCCGTAAAATATGGCACTCTGGACGGCAGCGAACAGGCACTGGGAAAAGCCGTAGCCGAAGTCCTCGGATGTACAGGACTTAATGCCGGTGATATAGACTGTGTATACGGCTTTAAAAACGGTAAAAAGTCAGTAGACGACATAGAAGACAGGCTGCTCCCCGAGCTTCTGCCCGGCATCAGAGTGATAGAGGCAACAACAGAGACAGGAGACGCAAGGGCGGCGTCGGCTGCTATGCAGCTTAGCCGTGCGGCAAAAGCCATAGCAGACGGTAAGATAAACAACGCGCTTGTGCTCTCATATGCAACAGGCGGAATGTATACCGCCGTACTTGTTAAAAGGGTATGAGGTGGAATATGGAAAAAACAGCACTTGTAACCGGAGCCTCAAGAGGTATCGGCAAGGCAGTAGCTCTTAGGCTTGCAAAGGACGGCTATAATATTGCCGTAAACTATAACAGCAATACTGCCAAAGCAGAGGAAACAGTCAGCGAGATAAAGGCTCTCGGGGCGGACGCAGAGGCGTACAAGGCGGACACCTCCGATATAAACGCTGTCAAGGCGATGTTCCGCGAGATAAAGAAAAAATTCGGCAGACTTGATGTACTCGTAAACAATGCAGGCGTTGTGGATGACGCATATCTGCTGATGATAAATCAGGATTCCCTGTCGCGCAGCCTTGATATAAACATCAAGGGTTATATAAACTGCGCCCAGCAGGCAGCGCTCAAGATGTACGGCAACAAAAGCGGCAGGATAATCAACATATCTTCCGTAAGCTCTGTGCTTGCCGTAGAGGGTCAGTCTGTATACAGCGCCACAAAGGGCGCGATAAATTCACTCACCGCGACTATGGCAAAGGAGCTTGCTCCCCACGGTATACTGGTTAACGCCGTAGCGCCGGGCTTTATAGGAACCGATATGCTCAGCTCTATTCCACAGGAGCTGGCAGAAAAGTACATAGATTCCATACCGATGAAGAAATTCGGTACGGCAGAGGACGTTGCAAATGTCGTATCGGCACTGTGCTCCGACAGCTTTTCGTATATGACCGGTCAGGTCATAGTTCTTGACGGAGGACTGAGCCTATGATGAATCTGCTCGAAATAAACGAAAGAATAGGTCAGCGCCCTCCTTTTCAGATGATAGAGCGCGTTCTGGAGATAGAGCCGAACAAAAGCGCAGTGGGTATAAAAAATGTTTCGGTAAACGAGCCGTATTTTATGGGTCATTTTCCCGGAACTCCGATAATGCCGGGCGTTCTTGTTATAGAGTCCTGCGCCCAGCTGTGCAGTATAGTCATTTCTCCCGAGCAAGATGATTTGGACAGGCTGTATGTTTTGTTAAAGGTAGATGGCTTTAAATTTTTGCGCCCGATAATACCGGGCGACACTATGAAAATAGCCGTTACTGCCGAAAGAATGACAAAAAGCTCGTTCGAGTTTTCAGCCGTTGTTACCGTAGACGGACAGACCAGAGCAAAGGGAAGTATGCTTTTTACCTCTATACCGAGAGACAGTGTTTATCCGAAGGAATGACAAATGAATGTACTTGTAATTAACGGAAGTCCGCGTCTTGCTGCGAGCAACACCATGAAGCTTACAAACGCGTTTATAAGTGCAGCGCCGCAGGACGCAGTTATTAAGACCGTTCAGATCTATAAAAAAAATATACAGCCCTGCCGTGGGTGCTTTTCCTGTTGGGGAAAAACGGCAGGCAGCTGTATAATAAACGACGATATGCGTGACATACTCACGGATATGCTTTGGGCTGATATTATTATAGAGAGCTTTCCTCTTTATTTTTTCGGAATGCCGTCGGGGCTGAAGGCAATGACAGACAGAACGCTGCCGCTGATGAAGCCGTATATGGGCGATATAGGCGTGGGGAGTGCTGCGTTTCATGATTATAGAGATTCCTCTATGAACAGCAAAAAAGTAGTTATAATCAGTACCTGCGGCTATGTTCAGAGTGAGCCTATGTATCCGTCTCTGCTAAAGCAGCTTGATCTTATCTGGGGAGAGGACAATTATACTTCTATTCTATGTCCGGAGGGGGAAATATTTATTTCCGACAATGCAAAGCGTCAGCGGCATGGCTATCTGAGTCTGATAAAGAAAGCCGGAGAAGAATATTTTGAAAGCTTCTCTATATCTGACAAAACCCAAAATGAGCTAAAAAAACCCATACTTTCCCCGAAGGGTTTTGAAGCCCTGACACTTGCTCACAGAAACAGTACGGTAAAATAGCAGACGGGTGCCGGGCAGAATCGATATGTATTATCAGAGATCTATTTTTTTCAGATCCTCATCGCTTATAAACTGTACCAGACTGCCATAGACAAGTTTTTTTGTTACCTCTACTATTATTTCAGCATCTGTGTTGCAGTTATCTGCAAGCCACCTGGTATAAACGGAGATGATTCCGGACGCGGCAAACAGTGATACCATCTTTAGTATACTCTCATCCGGTATATCTGCAATATTCTGTATTGACACCTCTGACAATCTGAGAAGGATCGCCTGAGTTTTACCGTTATAATAGTATTCCGGGCAATATTTCAAAATAACCGAAAGCTGGTCCTTATATTCGGAAATGCTTCTTGCAAGATAATAGAGCACATCTCCTATTTTAAGGCAGCTTTTACTGTCGAAATTCATCTTATCGGTGATAGAATCTATGACCTCTTGTATCAGATCCTCAAGAACATCATTTACGGTTGAATAATGGTTATAGAAGGTTTTACGGTTTACCATTGCTTTTTTTGCAACCTCTGTAACACTTATATCTGCAAGTGATTTCCTGGTCATTATATCGAGCACCGCTGCGCGGATAATCTGCTTTGTTTTTATTACACGAAGGTCACTGCTTTTATTCATCTCCGTTACCACACTTTCCGATTTCAATTCACCAACTATAGTTTTATATTACCACCCGGTGCCCGGGCAGTCAAGCGGCGTGCCTGGCGCGTGCTTGCGCTGCTTAAGAGTAGAGACGTGTATATTTATCTACTCTACTTATTGTCTCTAAAGAATAGTACAGTGAGTATGATACAAATTTCTCACGATAATTTTTAATTTTTAAGTTTTAAGTCTTCAGTCTTCAGTTAGCGAAGCGCTTTTTACGGAGGAAATATATGAATGGACTTGTTCTGGAGGGCGGAGCCAGACGCTGTATTTTTACAGCAGGTGTTCTGGACTGCTTTATGGACAATTTAATAGAGTTTGACTATGTAGCCGGTGTATCTAACGGCGCTCAGGCAGGGCTTAACTTTGTTTCCGGACAAAGAGGCAGAAGCAGAGATGTTATGATGCCGTACATAGAAAAGTTTACCGAAAAAATACAGGATCCTCTGTCGTCGGATCTGCATAAGATCATTTATGAGTTTTCCTACAGTCAGTATCCGTTTGATTTCGATAAATTTTTCTCTTCCGGAGTAGAGTGCGAGATAGTCGCTACAGACTGTATAGATGCAGCACCGGAGTATTTCTCTGTAAAAGATGATGAAAAAAGGCTGCTGGACTGTCTGCGTGCGTCCTGCTCTTTGCCGCTGCTGTTTCCGACGGTGACTATAGACGGACGTGAATATATGGACGGCAGTATAACCGACGCAATACCGTTCGAGAGAGCCTTCTCACGCGGCTGTGACCGTGTGGTCGCCGTAAACTCAAAGCCCGTGGACGAGTCCGCTACGGATTACAGCAAGCTGGGTATACTTATTCGCAACCGCTACTCCAAGATCTATCCAAAGCTTACCGAAAGGCTTCTGAACAGGCTGCAATACTATCAGCAGCAGTGCCGGCAGCTTCAGGAGAGAATAGACGAAGGAAGTCTGTTTCTCATAAGACCCGACGAGACCTATGTCAAGTCCTATGAACTGAACAGAGAGCATCTTGAAGCAGCCTATGATATAGGCTACAGAATGGCAGAAGAAAAAATGCCCGAGCTGAGAAGATTTTTACACGATAAAAGACCGTAGAGGAACGGTACAGGTGCACCTGTACTGTTTCTTTGTATTTTAGACTGTTTTTTTCATAAACTAAGCTTGGGGTGGTGTTATGAAAAAAATATTCATAGTCGGGGACAGCGGCTCTCATTCGGTCACAAAAGCCGTTATCACTGCGCTTGGCTCCTGCGGAGGTGTTCTTGTCTGTGACCGCGGCAGGATATATGAGAACGGCAGCTCTCCTGATTTTTTTGTTATCTGTCTTTCGAAACTCAGTGAGCTGAGATGTAATGGCGGCATAGCTGTTTTTTGTCGTGCTCTGTCCGGTGTAGACTCCGACGCTCCTATGGAGGGCTTCACCGCGATCACCGACGCCGAAAACCGCAGTGCGCTGAATATTCTGAAGGACAAGTCTATACCTGTGGTAGGCTGTTCGGTGTCGGGCTGCGACAGCCTGTGTCTGTCGGGAATAGACGGGCTTTACAGGCTTATCTCTCTGCGGAGAATGCTTCCTCCGGGAGCGGTGGAGCCGCACGAGTTTGCCGTAAGACTTAAAAAGAACATACCCCACTATGCGCTGCTCGCTGCGTGTGCTGTACTGCTGCTGTGCGGCGTTGACAGCGAAAATGGCTACTGCTTTTGATTTGTGCTTATTTTTCCAAAAAAAGCGTGAAAACAGGACAATTGTTATAGCATTAGTCTTATTGACAAACAAATATCAAAAGGGTAAAATATTAGAGGTTAAATTGATTGACGAAAGGAAGCACATTATGAGCGATTCTGTGTCTGAAATAAAACAGGGCGAGCCGATTATTACCTTTAGCCATGTTACCAAGATATATACACTTTATAAAAACAGCCGCGAGCAGTTTGTCGCGCTTTTCCACAATTCAAAAAAGTACACCAGACACAAGGCTCTCGAGGACGTATCATTTCAGATAAACAAGGGAGAATCCGTTGCTATCATCGGAAAGAACGGCGCCGGAAAATCCACCGTGCTGAAGATGATAACAGGAGTGTGCTACCCCACAGAGGGTGAGATACACGTCAAGGGCAGAGTCTCGGCATTACTTGAGCTTACCGCGGGATTTTCTGCGGATATGACAGGCAGGGAAAACATCTACTTCAAGGGCTATGTTCTCGGACTTCGTGATGAAGAGATAAAGCAGATAGAAAAAAACGTAATAGAGTTTGCCGACCTTGGCGAATACATAGACCAGCCCGTCAGGACTTATTCATCGGGTATGCGTGTGCGTCTTGGCTTTGCGATAAACATTAACACCAACCCCGACATACTTGTTATTGACGAGGCACTGTCCGTCGGTGACGCACAGTTCAAAAAGAAGTGCAAGGACAAGATACACGAGCTTATCGAGAAAAAGATAACCGTGCTCTATGTAAGCCACAACAGAGATATACAGGACTTCTGTGAAAAATGCATTTACCTGCAAAAGGGCAAGGTAATATACGAAGGCTCTATGGAGGATACTCTGGAGAAATTCCCCGAATTCGGAAAATCGTGATAATACAGTAATTTTCTCAGCGGCGCTGCGTTTTTGCAGCGCCGCTTTTGTCACTGTAAACTTTTGACTGTCAAAGCCGTATCGCGGCAATAGAATAGATCAAATACAAATTGGATACACAAAACAGAATAGACAAACAAAGCCGCATTCATTTTAAAGCAGCACGAGCGCCGTCCTGTGCGGTACCCCAAGGGCACTTCCTTCGGGCGCGCGACGCGGACGGCACCGTACAATAAACCCAACTCGTACGCGTGTTAACAAAATTGAGGGCACAACCAACTACAGTGCGCGAATCGACCGCGGAGGCACTCCGCCTTTGTTAACAGAAATTTAATTGATTTATAGATCTATATATGCTAAAATAAACTCGGTTAATTGTTTTTGAATATTACGGCTAATATATCCGGAAGTTTTGTCAGAGGAGGCATTTTTAATTGAATAACAGAACCTATATACAAAATCTATTCTATTCCTTCCTGAAAAAAACAGATAGCTTTACCGACCACCTTATGTTTATGAAGCATAACAATTCTATGTTCCTTACAAGGGACGAGATGACCGAGCTTATGGACGAGGATTATCGGGAGAGCTTTATATATCATGATTTTTCCATAAACAAAGTCTGTGAGCCATATGAGCCGTTTCTTGACGGTATAAAACTTATGTATGACAGGTTTTTTGCCGAGGAGCTTGACGTAGACTCGTTTCTTGCGAAGTGCGGAGTTTACTCCCTGCAAAGAGAGGTATTCGCTACATATATAAAAACAGGTCTTGCCGAAAGAACAGAGCCTCTTATTACCTCGGAGATCATCTTTGAAACAACCAAGTTTCTGGAGTCTGTGCTTGGCTGCTATCGTTTTATAAGCACCGAAAGAGATGTGCTGATAGTTCTCAACAGATTTCAGTATGCCTGCAACAGCACCTGTGAGCTGATAAAGAAGATTATGGACAGCGATGACCGTTCCGGTGTAAAGCTGCTTGTAATATACAACGAAGGTGTGCCGATACAGCAGTTCGGCTCAAAGCAAAGAGATGAGATACTCAGTCGTGCGGACGATATGGGACTTATGTACGAATGGGAGGGAAGAAGAAGGGGATACTCCGGGGATTATCATATTGCCTTTGTTCCGCTGCCGGATGAAATAGGAAGCCATATCATAAAAATAAATAATCTGTATCATACTCTTGCCATTGACGACGCGCAGTATTATATCAACGAAATACACAAGCGCATAGTTGACGACAAGCTGAAAATAAGCAAGTCGGACCGTTTTAACCTGTATTACTACTCTGCGCTGTGCTATGTCCTGAAAAAGGACGTAAACTCTGCGCTGATGACCTGTGACAGGCTGACAGATCTTTACGATAAGCAAAACGACATTGAGAGCGACTACCGGTTCAACTATCTGTCGGGACAGATCCAGATGTCTACAGTCAGCTCGGAGCTTACAATTAATTTTGCAGAGAAATGCATCGAGGATGCAAAGCTTATGAAAAACGATGAGCTTTTATTTCAGGCAGAGGTTCTGTTTCAGGCTGTGCAGTTCGGCGGATGGAGAGATATTTTTTCCGTTAATTTCAGCCTTATCAAGCTTGACAGTGAAATGATAGAAAAGCTGAGAAAACATAATTTTCTTAACACGCTTGCTTACTATCTTATTTTCGGCTATGATAACGACGAGCAGGCTATACTGAAGATGGCAAACGGCGAATCCTCCGAGACCTTCAGAGAGGCTATACGGCTTGGCTGGCAGCTCGGGAATACCTGTTTCCTGTTGTCGGCATATACCAAGTATATAGTAATGTTTTCCGAGCGCGGCTACAATAAGGGCATAGAGAAGTTTTATATGGAAAAGCTGAACATTCTCAACAAGGAGCATAACGAGCGCAGAAAAGCACACCTGCTGATGGGTATGGGCTATAACAGTATAGTAAACGAGGACTATATAAAGGCTGACTCCGACTTTATGGAGGCAATAAAAATACTCTATAAAATGCGTAACGCCGAAGAGATAGCCGAGGCCCTGTATAATATGACCTCGAACAGTATCTGCGCCGAAAATTATTCCTCGGCATATGAGTATATGAGCACGCTGTTTATTATACTCGACAACCTGGGTATAGAGACTATCCGGATATGCAACCCCTCCAAGCTTCACGGAATGTTTGCTCTTATATATTACAAGCTGGGCAACGAGTATAAATGCTTCAAGCAGCTTGAAAGCTGTAAGGGCGTCGTATATCCCATACTCGGCGAGGATATGCTCAGCGACGAAAACAAGGACTACAACAACTGGAACGAGGATGTATATCTTTACTACCTTATTTCAGCCCTGCTTGAAAAGAGCAACGAAAACTATAAGGAAGCCGAGAGGTTCTTCGGCAAGGCTATGTTCTACTTCCGTAAATGCCAGAGCGTTGCCTTCTACTCCATAACGACGCTTATCTGTGAATACTATGATTTTTATAAAAAGATAAACGATGCCGAAAACGCGTTCAAAATACTCGACTTCGGTCTTGCCTACTGTAAGGAACACGGCTTTAATCAGAAGGCAAAGAACATTCTTGCCTATACGGAGAACAAGACCATTGTAGCAAGCTATAGTCCGGTGGAATATCCGGGAATGGATATAAACGGTATAATTGATCTGTCCTACAATGTCGGCAAGGAAAACCAGCTTCAGGAAAGTAGAAAGGATATACGGTTTTTGTCTATGTGGCAGGAAATGCTGAACAGAGACGATCTGGTATATTCCGAGCTTATCAGCTCTGCTATGGTCATACTTCAGAAGAACTATAACCTTGACGAGGTGGTATTGCTTGACATCAGAGACGGCAATATAAGCGTTACCTATGAGGACACCCACCAGGAAAAGCTTGATTACGAGGAAATAGTCGAGATATTCTCCAGGATAAGAAAGGAGTTTGTGATCAACCGCGATACCAAGGCTATAGATGAGTATGAAAGACTTACCGGTATGTTTGACAGAAAAAATATTGTCAGTCTGATAGGCGTGCCTCTGTTTGAGGACAACGAGCTGTCCGGAATATTTGTGGGTATAGTAAACAACCATATCAATTACCGTCATATCCGCAAGATGATAAACAGCGACAATCTTGTTATTATAAAAACCGCGATCATACAGCTTCGTAACGGTATAGAGAGGATCATCAACAAGCAGAATATAATCGAGATCAACGAAAAGCTCAACAGGCTTGCCGTTACGGATATGATGACGGGACTGTATAACAGACAGGGCTTTGACAAGATGCTGGAGCAGAACGCCAATTCCCACGATACGGTCGCTATACTCTATGCAGACCTTGATAACTTCAAATACTATAACGATACCTTCGGT
>JAHKXX010000036.1 GCA_020627425.1 bacterium | reverse complement strand
TTCTACATAAGCAGGGCTGTCCTTGCCGTATTTTTCCACAAGACTTACTATATAGCTGCCGATAATGATACCGTCGGCGTTCTCGCTCATCACTTTTGCCTGCTCGGGATTGGATATACCGAAGCCCACTGCACACGGCACGTCTGTTACCGCGCGTATATCGTCGGATATTTCCTTTATATCCGTATCTATCTTTTCTCTGACGCCCGTCACTCCGCGGGAGGAAACTATGTATATAAAGCCCTCTGCCTGCTGTGCTATCATTTTTACACGTTCCTTTGAGGTGGGTGCTACAAGGGACACTACCTCTATACCGTACTCATGCGCATAGGGAAGCAGCTCTTCCTTCTCTTCATAGGGAACATCGGGAACTATAACGCCGCACACGCCGACATCATTGCAGCGCTTCATAAATTTCTCCGTGCCGTAGCCGAATATTACGTTGCAGTATGTCATAAATACCAGCGGTATTTTTACACTCGGGCGCAGTCTCTCTACCATATCAAATATCTTGTCGGTAGTAGCACCGTTTGCAAGTGCGCGTATGTCTGCCTCCTGTATGACCCTGCCCTCTGCTACGGGGTCGGAGAAGGGAATGCCTATCTCTATAAGGTCTACACCGTTTTTCTCCATACCGAGGATAAGCTTCTCGGTCGTCTCTATATCGGGGTCTCCTGCTGTGATAAATGCTATAAATGCTTTTTTGTTTTTGAAAGCCTTGCTTATTTTAATCATGTATATCCACCCCTCTGTATCGTGCTATAGCCGCAACGTCCTTGTCGCCTCTGCCGCTGACGTTTACTACCATTATCTTGTCCTTGCCCATAGTCGGAGCAAGCTTCATAGCATAGGCTATTGCGTGCGAGCTTTCTATCGCAGGGATTATGCCCTCTGTACGTGACAGATACTCAAACGCACCGACAGCCTCGGTATCGGTAACGGGCACATACTCTGCTCTGCCGATATCCTTCAGATTTGCATGCTCGGGTCCTACTCCGGGATAGTCGAGTCCTGCGGAGATAGAATAAACAGGAGCTATCTGTCCGTATTCGTTCTGGCAGAAATACGACTTCATACCGTGAAAAACTCCGAGACGTCCGTTTGCCATCGTAGCGGCGTTCTCGGGAACGTCTACTCCCAGTCCTGCTGCTTCACAGCCGATGAGGCGAACGTCCTTATCCTCGATAAAGTGGTAAAACGCACCTATGGCGTTGCTGCCGCCGCCTACACACGCAAGCACTGCATCCGGCAGTCTGCCTTCCTTTTCGAGTATCTGCTGCTTTATCTCCTTGCTGATAACGGACTGAAAATCCCTGACCATAGTCGGGAAGGGGTGCGGACCCATAACAGAGCCGATAACATAGTGCGTGTCGTCCATTCTTGTCACCCACTCCTTGAAGGTGTCGTTTACCGCGTCCTTAAGAGTTCTGGTGCCGCTGACAACTGCGTGTACCTTTGCACCGAGCAGTTCCATCCTGTATACATTCAGAGCCTGCCTCTCGCAGTCGGTCTCTCCCATAAATATCTCACATTCCATACCGAGCAGGGCTGCTACGGTAGCGGTAGCCACTCCGTGCTGACCTGCGCCCGTCTCTGCGATAAGACGTTTTTTGCCCATTCTCTTTGCAAGCAGCGCCTGACCGAGGGCGTTGTTTATCTTGTGGGCGCCCGTATGGTTTAAGTCCTCTCTCTTCAGATATATCTTAGCTCCGCCGAGTTCCTTTGTCATTTTGTCTGCATAGTAGAGCATAGACGGTCTGCCCGTATAGTTTTTTAGCAGGTCGTCAAGCTCTCTGTTAAACTCGGGGTCGTTTTTATAGTAGTTATACGCTTCTTCCAGCTCGTTTACGACTGTCATAAGTGTTTCGGGGACATACTGACCGCCGTGTACACCAAATCTTCCCTTTGACATTTTTTATTCACTCCTGATCATTTTTATTATTTCCGCGATTTTTTCCGTGTCCTTGAAGCCATTTGTCTCTACTCCGCTGCTGACGTCTACACCGTAGGCTCCCACTCCCAGAGCCTTATTTATATTACTGCTGTTTAGTCCTCCTGCGATAAAAAACGGCTTTGTGAGCTTTGGGAGTACCGAGTAGTCAAAGCTTTTTCCGGTGCCGCCGTTTGTTTTTTCGTCATAGGTATCTATGAGCAGATAATCACTCGAAAGCTCCTGTGCACGAAGTACAGTCTCTGTGTCCTTTGCCTGTACTGCCTTTATTATCGGCAGCGAGGTGTGCAGCCTCAGATAATGGATATACCGCTCGTCCTCGTCTCCGTGAAGCTGTATCAGGTCTATAATACCGCGCTCACACAGCTTTAGTATATACTCAGGCTCGTTATTCTGAAAAACCCCGACAGCCTTTACATCACAGCTTATAATGTCTCTCAGCATTTCTGCGTGGTCCGAGGAGACTGTCCTGCGCCTGTTTTCCGCAAACACAAAGCCTGCGTAGTCGGGTCGGCACAGGTTTACTGCATATGCGTCCACGGGGCGGACTATGCCGCATATTTTTATTTTTGTCATTATAAGTTTCCTCTCTGTTCCAGAAGCTTTTCGGTCTTGTCTGGTGCTCTCATCAGTGTTTCTCCTATAAGCACCGCGTCGACGCCGTTTTCTCTGAGCATTTGTATATCGGTACTGTCCTTTATACCGCTCTCTGCGACAAAGAGTACAGTATTCGGCACCGAAGCTCTCAGTCTGATACAGTTATTTATATCTACCGAAAAATCTCTCAGGTTGCAGTTGTTTACTCCTATGAGTCGGGCGCCTGCACTAAGGGCAGACTCTACCTCTGATTCGTCGTGTATTTCCACAAGAGCCGAGATCCCGAGAGAGTCACATATACTAATATAATACCTGAGCGCCTTTGTGTCAAGCAGAGAAGTGATAAGGCGGAGTGCCTCCGCGGTCGATTCGCGGCAGCGTGACGCTGCACCCAAATCCGCGCACTCGAGTCAGTATTACCCACCGACTTTGTTGGCACGCGAACGAGCGGGGTTTATTGTCCCTCTCCTTCCGCGCCACAGCACACAGGGTGCTGCTTGACGCTGCTTTGATGTGAGAATAAGTGTATTT
>JAHKXX010000328.1 GCA_020627425.1 bacterium | reverse complement strand
TTCTTCTGTTGGCTTTATCACCAAGGAAAAGAAGAGTGCTTGTTATAAGCAGAGAGAGACCCACTATGATAAGATAGCCGTCGTTTGCAAACAGATCGGCCATATCCTTCAGTTTCATATCAGTACCCGGTATAGGCAGGAACAACAGGAAAAGGGGAAGCAGACCGATTATTATCATTACAACAAGATTCTGCTCGGTATCCATTTTGCTCCATTTGAACTTTCCGGTAAAAATATCTCTCAAAAGCCTCCCAAAGCCTTTAAAAAGCTTTATTATCAGCTTGAAATACACGGCAACAACTGCTGCCAGCGTGCCGATGTGAAGCATAACGGAGAAAAACAAGTTGTTTTCCTGCATTCCGAAAAAATGCTGGCATATAGACAAATGACCGCTGCTGGATACAGGCAGAAATTCGGTCAGTCCCTGAATAATGCCTTGAATAATTGCGCTTAGAATATCCACTGATTATGTACCTCCAGACATAGTGCGGCGAGGCAGCGCCGCGATGCTTTTTTTATTTCTTTTTTCCTGCTTTATTTGTTTTCCTTTTTTGTTTTGATTTTTCGATCATTTCATACAGGGAGTCAAGAGCGTCCGACAGGCTGCCTACGCTGTCTATCAGTCCCTCCTCAACAGCATTCTGACCGTCCAGAACGGTTCCGATGTCCATAACGAGCTCGTCGGTATTTACTGACAGTTCGTTATATCGTTCTGCAGAGATGTTTGAGTTTTCCGTAACAAAGCCCGTTATTCTTTTCTGCATCCTGCTAAAATACTCAAATGCCTGAGGAACTCCGAGCATAAGACCGTTCATTCTTACAGGATGTATTGTCATAGACGCCGATCTTGCTATGAATGACTTCTTTGCGGCTACCGCAATAGGAACTCCGATCGAATGTCCGCCGCCGAGTACCAGAGAGACTACGGGCTTCTTCATACCGGCTACCAGCTCTGCTATGGCAAGACCTGCCTCTACGTCGCCGCCAACGGTATTAAGCAGAAGTAAAAGACCATCAATTTCACGGCTTTGCTCTATTGCGACAAGAAGCGGAATAATATGCTCATATTTTGTGGTTTTGTTTTGTGCAGACAGTATATAATGTCCCTCTATCTGACCGGCAATTGTTATACACTCTACAGTGTATTTTCCGTTTGAAGAAATTATGCTTCCTGTAGAAAAAATATCCGGCTCCGCGTTTTCGGCTTTGTCTGTGATCTCCTGTTTTTCGCGATTTATTTCAATCACAGGCGGATCATCCATACAAAGATCTGCTTTTTTCTTTTTTGACATACAATAACACTCCCAAATAAAAAGCTTAGCTTATACTGAGCAGGTCAAAAACCCGTTCTTTAAAGCTTAGATTTATTATTTGCCTTCGATGTTATTACATACGCTATTCAGTATAACATTTTTTTTTAAATTCTTCAAGACCGTAGACAATATATTTCAAAAAATCAGGAAATATTAGGAAATAGTTATTGTATTATATATAGTAAATTCTACTTGACAGGAAGGAGAGCGTATGATAAAGTGCAGGTGTATACAAAAAATCACCATGCAGGGAGAAGTATTTTTATATTGTGAAATTGATGTACGGTATAAACAAACGGGCGGCAGTGGGTGTGCAAAACGGGCGTGCGGATATCCTGCCCGAGCTGCACGAGAACTTATTTTTGAAGAGGATTGTCACACGGCAGTCCATTTTATCATCCGGGACTTGATATCCCACTTGTTTTTGAGGAAATATCGTTTTTTGTGCTTGCGTGTGATACAATCAAATTGCATTTAGTGTAGTAAATCAGAGTTTTGGAGGAATACTTATGAATAAAATCAATAAAAATCATATTGAATTAAAAAAATGGTTTACCGTGGAAAGTGATCCCCATATGTGTACCTGTGCTGTAGTAGGAACAGATACAGAGGGAAATTTCATATATGAAAGCAGTATCATGGATAACAGAGGTGCGGCGTATTTTATGCGTAGTGCCTATTTTAGCATTTCCCTTGCGGAGTTTGAGCAATATGCAAAACGATCTCTTGAAAATGGATACATAACCCATGAGAAATATAAAAACCTTCTTAAACAGGCAAAAGATATTTCAAAATAAATGATAATAACAAAATCCACAGCACTCTTAAGCTTCTGATACAAAAAAGGAAATTATATGGCAATCTTTCGGAAACTATTGTAGATTTTTAAACTCTCTGCTATAATATAGATATGTCATATTGCCAAAGGGGTAAAATAATGCATTATTTTATAATTTCATTGCTGATTACAGTTTGAAGCATATTGTAGTCTTTTGGCGGATCTCACTGATTGACTGAAAAGATTATAGATTTACGGAGGTAAAATTATGGGAGGATTTTTTGGTATAACCTCGAAAAATGAATGCATTACGGATGTGTTTTTCGGAGTTGATTATCATTCTCATCTCGGAACAAGTCGGGGAGGAATGGCAGCTTATGATTCTGAAATCGGTTTACAGCGTGTTATTCATAATATAGAGCATGCGCCGTTCAGAACAAAATTTGAAAATATTTTCAACGAAATGCACGGGACCTCAGCCATAGGAGTGATTTCCGACTGTGATCCCCAGCCGATGCTTATTCGTTCTCACCTTGGTACATATGCTATCTGTAATGTCGGTATAATCAACAATACCGAGGAGCTTACCGAGAAATACTTTAAAGAATCATTCGGTCACTTTGACTCTATGACCGGCGGTAAAATTAACAGCACCGAGCTGCTCGCCGCTATGATCGACACTCAGGATAATTTTGTTGAGGGTATAAAATTTGCACAGAATACCATAAAGGGTACACAGAGCATACTGATCCTCTGTGAGGACGGAACTATTCTTGCTGCACGCGACAAGGTCGGCAGACTGCCGATATGTATAGGCAAGAGGGATGACGGCTATGCTGTATCCTTTGAAAATTATGCTTATCAAAAACTTGGCTTTATCGACGAATACGAGCTTGGACCCGGTGAGATAGTATCAATAACACCCGAGAACTGTGTTCAGCTGTCAAAGCCCGGAACTAAAAAGCGTATCTGCTCATTCCTTTGGAGCTACTACGGCTATCCTACGTCATCCTACGAGGGAATAAACGTTGAAGTAATGAGATACAAAAACGGCGCGATCATGGCGCGTCACGACAAAGAAAACTTTGGAAAGCTTGATGTAGATTATGTCAGCGGTATTCCCGATTCGGGTACTCCTCACGCAATAGGCTATGCAAATGAAAGCGGTAATCACTTTGCCCGTGCCTTTATAAAATATACTCCTACATGGTCGCGTAGCTTTATGCCTACTAATCAGTCTGACAGAAACAAAATAGCAAAGATGAAGCAGATACCGGTTTTTGATTTGATAAAGAATAAAAACCTTCTGTTTGTTGATGACAGTATAGTGCGCGGTACACAGCTCAGGGAGACTGTCGAATTTCTTTACGCCAACGGCGCCAAAAGCGTTCATATGCGTTCGGCATGTCCGCCGATCATGTACGGATGTAAATACCTTAACTTCTCCCGTTCGACATCTGAGATGGAGCTTATAGCTCGCCGTGTCATTATGGAGCTTGAAGGGGAAGAGGGCTTTAAATATATCTCTGAATATTCCGACGGCTCAACAGAGAGAGGAAAAAATCTAAGAAAGCTTATATGTAAAAAGTTTAATTTTGATACGCTTGATTTTCAGTCTCTTGACGGCATAGTGGAGTCCATAGGACTTAACAAATGCGATTTGTGTACTTATTGTTGGGACGGAACGGAATAATAATAAAACTGATAACCAATACTTGTTTTGCAGACAGCTGTATTTCCGTATGCAGCCGTCTGCAATTTTTTTATTCGGGTCAGATGAGAAAAGCTTAGTAGCTTTATAGATCATATTTTCTGTCTATGGCCCTGCAAAGTGCGGAAGCAGGCAGGCAGAGAAAGCCCCATAAAACACTGTAGAATAAGCATATCTGTCCCTTGAAATTAAACGGCATTTTTTTATAGCTCCAGACCTTCAGCCCAAGCCATATATTAAAAACAAATCCCGAGATCAGTTCCGAGATGGTTATAACCGCAGCACCGACAATGCAGTCCGTAAGTCTCCTGTGCTTCTGCTTAATGCGTGAAAGCAGCTTGAATGCTTTATACAGCGCAACAAAACAAAAGCCCCCTGTCAGCACCATAGACCAGTGTGTACGCTTTCTCCATATAATTTCCAGGAGTCCGTAAACAACACCGCCCAGTGTAAACAGGAGGCAGTTACCCTTTATTCTTCTTTTCACTGTAAACACAACTCCCCGAGTATAGTATTTACAAGAGAAAAGGTATTTATGTTATGCCAAAAAGCCGTCTATAATGGCAGCCTCTGCTTCGCTCTCGGTCATACCCAGGGTTTGCAGCTTCAATATCTGTTCGCCTGCAATCTTTCCGATGGCAGCTTCGTGAATAAGCTGAGCGTCATTATCTCGTGCGTGAAGCTCGGGAGCAGCGTCAACCTTACCGTTTTCGGAAATAATAGCATCACACTCCGAGTGGCCCGTACATTTTGCATTTCCGACAATTACGGAATGATAGCCCTGATGTGAATTATCCCTTGCAACGGAACGCGATATAAGATCCACACCGGAGTCCTCACCGTTTAGCTCCACTTTAAACTCTGTAGAGGCAGTCTGTTCCTTTTCGGTGAGTATACGCTCTCTGATAAGCAGCTTTGCACCCTTGCCGAGTTTTGCCTCGGTTTTTCGGAGAGTTTTGTCTACGCCGCCTATCTGTGCAGTATTCATCTCCAATACTGCGTTTTCCTCAAGCTCTGCCGTGGTAACGGGGTCAATGGTCTTTAGTCCTGTACCGTGACCTTTTCCTATGTGCTTTTCAAGATAGAGCACTTTTGAATTTTTTCCAAGGAAAAATCTGTGTATGCCGTTGTGTCTTGCAGGTTCTCCTGTTTCCGTATGGATTCCACAGCCTGCTACTATGGTAACATCGGCATTCTCGCCGACAAAGAAATCGTTGTATACAAGATCGTCAATGTCGCCATGGGTAATACAGGCAGGAATAGATACTGTTTCACCCTTTGTATTTGCCGCTATAAAGATCTCCAGTCCGGGTTCGTCTTTTTTTGATTCTATCTTTATATTTTTACTTGATACTCTTCCGGCACAGCCGCCGTCCTCGCGGATATTATATGCGCCCTTGAATTCTCCGTTCCACTCCGAGATCTCTCTCAAAAGGTCTTTAGTGATCTCTTTCATCAGAATAATTCCTCCTGTTTCGGACATTTAACTGCTTTCTCAGTTCCTTTTAGCAGTGTACCCATCATTTTGTCTGCACTGCCGCTTGATTTTATCTTGCCGTTAGCTACTACGGCTATTTCATCAGCTATCTGTAGTATTCTCTCCTGATGCGAGATTATGATAATTGTCCCGTTCAGATTCTTTCTCATTTCCTCAAATGTATGTGTAAGACTTGCAAAGCTCCAAAGGTCAATTCCTGCCTCAGGCTCATCAAACACGGTGATCTTTGTGTTTCTTGCAAGTACGGTAGCTATCTCTATTCTTTTTATCTCTCCGCCGGAAAGGGTAGAGTTTACCTCTCTTTTCAGGTATTCGGCAGCACACAGACCTACTTTGCTCAGAATTTCACACATTTCTTTCTCGGGCATTTTTCTGTTTGCGGCAATTTCCAATAGTTTTTTTACTGTTATACCCTTAAAACGAACGGGCTGTTGAAATGCAAAGCTTATGCCAAGTTTTGATCGTTCTGTAATGTCCAGGTCCGATATATCTTTTCCGTCCAGTATTATCTGACCCTTATCCTGCTTGTAAATGCCTGCAATTATTTTAGCGAGGGTTGTTTTTCCGCCGCCATTAGGTCCTGTAATAACTACAAGCTTTCCGTCCGGAACAGTCAGATCGAGTCCGTCCAGTACGCCCACACCATCAGGAGTTTTCCAAGAGACGCCTTTTAACTCCAACATTTTTGTTCATCATCCTTTTCTGATTAATATAAATAGTATACCACGATATTTGGTGATATTCAATATAATAATATCTCTCTTCAATCACTATTGCTTTTTCCGTGATAATAGTTTTTTTCATCTTTTGATTTGAGATGATCAGAAAGGTATAACCACAGAGAAGATGGAACCGGCGCCCTCTATAGGCGCCGGTTCCATCTTATACATTCAGTAGCTTTAAACCGCAGAGAAGCCTACGGCTTGCCTATGCTTGCTCTGCGCATATCTTTTAACACTTGCTGATCTTCGAGTATCAGCCGAAGTAAGCTTCGGCTGCCTTTGCGTAGCGGTAAAGCGCTGTGACAATTGATTTCAAATTATCATTGTCATTATTAGCGAGCGTCTCAGAAATGTACCAGCCGGGATTGAAGATCGCTTCATAGCTGTTTTGACCGTTGGAGAATGTCACGTGGTAATCCTTCAGGATATCCGTTGCTGAGATATCTGCAATATCATAGAAGATATAGCTGCCGGTCGACTTTGCTGTCAGCTTCGTGCCGTTCAGACTTACGCTTGTGTTCTCATAGACCGTTGCGTCCGTAATCTCAAAGTACAAACGCATTTTCGTCTCGGAATTAAGCAGCAGCGACGCGCCGCAGAATTCCAAACCCATCGGAGTAAGCCCTGCGTTGTCCAGCGTGATCGTGCCGAGACCGGAGATCTCGTCGGAACTCAGATTCTCCAGTGTGTTTTTCGGAGGATCAAGTGAAGTCAGACCGGCGTCTGCCAGTGCGTCTGTTTCGTAACCGAACTGTAGCTGTGCCTTCGCGCCGTAGACCAGCATTGCGCGGCATACTTCGGCAAGCTTTTGCTGCTTCTCCAGATCATCAGGCTCGCCTTCTTCCGGATGCTGGTACAGGTATAGAGCATACTGCTCGACAGAGTACTGATCCTCTTGTGCTTTCTTGCCGTTTACATATAGCTCCGCAGTGACCAGATCCTTCATTTCCTTCGCCGATACCGGGAGCTTCACCTTGAAGCACTCGCCAACGTTAGTCGAGATCTTCTTTGAGCTCATTACCTGCACGGTATTAGTGTGGGTCGCAATTCCGGCCGCAGGATCGCCGCCCCAGGTAAAGCGTACCTCAGCAGCTTCGGCGTTTGCTCCGTTCAGATTTATAATAAAGTTTTCGCCAATGTCGCCATCCAGTGTCAGTGAGTGACCAACAAACGGATCGTTCGCTCCGGAGATTGAGAAGTAGCCGCCGAAGGGATTTAACCATTCGTTTTTAGAGCTTTCTGT
>JAHKXX010000327.1 GCA_020627425.1 bacterium | reverse complement strand
CTGACTCCCGACTGGATGAACGGTACCTTCTGGGCAATAGTGATTCTTATCTATTATCTTGCCGCTACTCTTTTGCCGATTGATAAGCTTATCGGTAAGCTTTATCCTGTATTCGGCGTGCTGCTTATCGTGATGGCGCTCGCCGTTATCGGAGGAATAATCTTTTCCGGCGGAAAATACACCATTCCCGAAATATCTCTTCAGAACCTTCACCCCAAGGGTACACCAATATGGCCTTATATGTTCATTACCGTTGCCTGTGGCGCTGTTTCGGGCTTTCACGCTACACAGTCACCTATGATCGCCAAGTGTATCAAATCAGAAAGGGAAGGCAGAAAAATATTCTACGGGGCAATGATTAGCGAATCAGTCATAGCTCTTGTATGGGCTTCAGCAGGAGTATCCTTCTACGGCACTACACAGCTTCTTAGTGACGCCCTTGCAAACGGTGCTTCTAATGTAGTATATGAGATCTCCACAGGCGTACTCGGAGTAGTAGGCGGAGTGTTAGCTATTGCGGGCGTCGTTGTTTGTCCGATAACTTCCGGTGATACGGCTTTCCGCAGCGCAAGACTGATACTTGCCGAGACCTTCAAGCTGGAGCAGAAAAGCATAAAGAACCGTCTGCTCATCACTATACCTCTTCTGATAGCCGGAGGACTCTTAACGTGGTTTGCTATTGTTAATGACAACGGCTTTCAGATCGTTTGGAGATACTTTTCGTGGAGTAATCAGACGCTTGCTATGATAGCACTATGGGTATCGACAGCATATCTGCTTAAAGAGGGAAAATATCGTTTCGGTTCTCTTCTGACAGCTCTTCCTGCAACCTTTATGACAGCGGTAAGCATAACATACATACTAATTGCACAGGAGGGCTTCCGGCTTGATCAGACAGTTTCATATATAGCCGGAATTGCGGCAGCGGTGATTTTGCTTTTTATATATCTGATAATTTTTGTCAGGAACGATCATACAAATTCAAAACTTATAACAGAAAACAAAAACCAAGATAATTGATTTAGGGATGATATTTCGATAAAAAAATGATTATCTGATAGACAGCAGGGTTTAACTAAGCACTTACATATATACAGTGATCAAAACAGTGTCTTTGCCGATATAGTAATTCAAAAGTCTCTTTATCTCCGGATTGCCGTAACAAATTAAAAGCTTTGCTTGCCCTTTGCAAAGATCGTGCTACAAGGATCGTGAATACGGAGATTTATACCCGGTAAGTACAGCCGTCAAGTGGGAAATTTCCCGCTTGGCGGCGTTTTCAGTTGCCAATTATTTTCTTTTGTGGTAAGATTAAATTACGATATTCTAAAGGCTATAATGGTTGTGAGAAATGAAATGAAAATAAATCTTGTTGCTGCCGGATTTGAAGATTTGAATACTATTTTGCAAATGCAGATAAAAGCCTTTGCCGGATTATACGCTATATATCAAGATACAAAAACCAGCCCTGCAACAGAGAAATATGAAGATATATTATTCCGCTTCAATCAACCAGAAACCATATACTACTTCATAACGACAAATAATATGAAAGTCGGCGTTATTCGTATTGTGGATTTTAAGGATTGTATTACACGAAAAAGAATATCGCCGATTTTCATAATGCCTGAATACAGAAATAAAGGCTATGCCCAAAAAGCGATAAAAGAAGCGGAAAGAATTCACGGTCAACAGAATTGGAAGCTCGACACTATCTTGCAGGAAAAAAGAAACTGCCATATTTACGAAAAACTTGGTTATCATCAAACAGGCAAAACTGAGCAGGTCAACAACAAAATGACGTTGGTTTTTTATGAGAAGGATTGATATAACAACAAAGTATGCCTACGGCTTGCCTTTGCTTGTTGAAAGCAAAGCTTTTGATAACACAACATCCTTGCAAACATGTGGATAGATTGTCTGAGTCATCATAATAACAATAGTTAGTTTAGTGAAATTTATTGGAGGTAAAACTATGTATCGAATCCCATTAAAAAGTGTAACTAATGCACGTGATCTTGGCGGCTATCGTACAGCTGATGGTAAAGCTATCAAAAGAGGTGTTCTGCTCAGAACCGGAAATCTAAATGACATTACTGCCGATGATATTCTAATTTTAAAAGACCAATACAACCTGAGTGATATAATCGACTTCCGCATGGAAATGGAAATGATGGGCTGTAAAGATCCGATGATCGACGGTGTAACAAATACTCATCTGGATGTTATCGGTGGTATGGGTTTTGATCAGCAGCAGATGGGGG
>JAHKXX010000326.1 GCA_020627425.1 bacterium | reverse complement strand
TGGGAGTTTTGGAATAGGTGCAAGTAACGCGATTTAGTGTGATACACCAAGCAGAAAAGACAAATACACTTATTCTCACATCAAAGCAGCGTCAAGTGCCGCCCTGTGCGGCACGGCGCGGACGGTGCACGAATATAAATTAAGCCTGTACGCGTGCCGATAAGGTAGGTGGTAACATCAATCAGAGTGCGCGAATTGCTCAGCGCGAGCACGCGCCGGGTTGACGGGGGAGAGGGGAGGGAGTATAATGGAGAGAGATTGATGAATGGAGTAGGAAAGATGAAATTTGTTGCAGAGGAATTTGATGTTGCGGTTGTCGGTGCAGGACACGCAGGTATAGAAGCAGGACTCGCCGCCGCAAGATTGGGAGTAAAAACGGGAGTTTTCACTATAAATATGGACGCAGTGGGAAACTGCCCTTGTAACCCGTCTATCGGCGGTACCGCAAAAGGACACCTCGTCCGCGAAATAGATGCGCTCGGCGGTGAAATGGGAAAGGCGGCTGATGAGTGCTTTCTCCAGATGCGTATGCTGAATAGGGGAAAGGGTCCTGCCGTGCATTCCCTGAGAGCACAGATAGACAGAAGAGCTTATAGTACAAGAATGAAGCATACACTTGAATTGCAGGATAATCTTGAACTCAGACAGGCAGAGATAGTTGACCTGTATAAAAATCAGGATAATAAATGGGTGCTCACTACAAGACTGGAGGCTCAGTATATAGCAAAGACAGTTATACTGGCAACGGGTACTTATCTCGGCGGAAAAATATATGTAGGTGATGTTTCCTATGAGAGCGGACCCGATGGTATGTTTCCGTCAAAATATCTGCCGGACGCTCTCGAAAAACTGGGTATGAGTATCAGACGATTTAAAACCGGTACCCCTGCAAGGGTGCTGAGATCGAGTATTTGCTTTGATGAGCTGGAGGTGCAGGAGGGCGACGATCCCGTTGTGCCTTTCTCCTACGATACCGATACCGAAATGAAAAATAAGGTAAAATGCTATGTGTCGTGGACTAATGAAAAAACTAAAAAAATAATTCTTGATAATATTCACCGTTCCCCGATGTACAGCGGAAAAATAGAGGGAATAGGTCCCAGATACTGCCCGAGTATAGAGGATAAGATAGTGCGCTTTTCCGATAAGCCCAGACATCAGCTTTTTATAGAGCCGTGCGGTATGGATACCGAGGAAATGTATTTGCAGGGTATGTCCTCAAGCCTTCCGGAGGATGTACAGTTGTCCTTCTACCACTCTATAAAGGGTCTTGAAAATTGTGTTGTTATGCGCCCGGCTTATGCTATAGAGTATTTTTGCGCCGACCCTGTACAGATGAAAAGCACACTGGAATTCCGCGAATTTGAGGGGCTTTACGGTGCGGGTCAGTTTAACGGAAGCTCCGGTTATGAGGAGGCTGCTGCACAGGGTCTTGTGGCAGGTATAAATGCCGCACTGAAAGTAAAGGGAGAAGAACCGTTTATTCTCGACAGGGCAAGCTCCTATATAGGAACTCTTATTGACGACCTTGTTACAAAGGGCTGTAACGACCCTTACAGAATGATGACCAGCAGAAGCGAATACAGGCTTATACTCAGACAGGATAACGCCGATGCAAGACTGACTCCCTACGGCAGAAAAATAGGTCTTATCAGCGACGAAAGATGGGAACGATACTGTAAAAAACAAGAGCTGATAAGTATTGAGCTTGACAGGGTAAAAAATACTGTTATATCACCTACAGCAGAGGTAAACAGAATTCTTACAGAAAATAATACATCTGAGATAAAAAGCGGAGTAAGACTTGTAGAGCTGCTGAAAAGACCCGAGCTAAGCTTCGAAAAACTGAAAACAATAGATACCGGCAGACCGGAGCTTGATAACAGTATACTTGAACAGGTGGAGATACAGATAAAGTATGACGGCTATATAAACCGTCAGCTTGAAATAATAGAGCGTGTGAGAAGGCTTGAAAAAAAGCTTTTGCCGCAGGATATTGATTACGGCAAAATAGAAGGACTGAGACTGGAGGCGCGCGAAAAGCTTAGTAAGGTTCGCCCGGAAAATATAGGACAGGCAGGCAGAATATCCGGAGTAAGTCCGGCGGATATATCCGTACTGCTGATATATCTGAGTACGCTGACAAAATCGGAGGATGAGTAATGGTAGTAAAAACTTTGAAGGAATGGTTTGGTGAAAATAATATGGACATCTCGGCAGAACAGCTGAAGATGTTCAATAAATATGCGCTGATACTCGATAACTGGAATAAAATGATAAATCTTACCGCTATAAAGGATCCGAGAGAAGTAGCGATAAGACATTTTATAGACAGTGTTTGTCTGCTGAAATATGAAAATATAGACGCGGGCGCAAAAATAATAGATATAGGTACGGGCGCAGGCTTCCCCGGGGTGCCTCTGAAAATAATGCGGCAGGATTTGAAGCTTACTCTGCTTGACAGTCTTAACAAAAGACTGATATTCCTAAGTGATGTTCTTAAAAATCTGGAGCTTGAGGCAAATCTCATACATTCCCGTGCAGAGGATAAGGCAAGGGATACTGATTACAGAGATTCCTATGATGTCGTTGTATCAAGGGCACTTGCCGATTTGCCGAGTCTATGTGAATATTGCTTGCCTTATGTAAAATGCGGCGGATATTTTTATTCGTTAAAGGGTCCCTACGGAGACAAGGAGTTAGCCGCCTCCGAAAACGCGATAAAGACTCTCGGCGGAGAGTTTAAAGATATTGTTTCTTTTACACTGCCTGACGACAGCAAAAGATGCATAATAAAAATAAAGAAAATATCGCCGACTCCCGACGAGTATCCACGCAATCAGAAAAAAATATTAAGGTATCCTTTATAATCTAATGTTGTCTTAAGAAAATATAAAAGTTTCGCCCGCCTTTACAAAGGCGGCAGGGTCCAGGGGCGGCGTCCCCTGGTCGCGCTCCGCAGAGCGCGAAACTCTCTTTGTGAAATCCCTCCGCAAGGGGTGAATCAAAAAACAGTCCGGTGGACTGTTTTTTGAGAGGGGAAGCCCTGGGAAAGAGGGCTTCCCCTTGCAGCGGTCAGTAAAAATGTGCCTCGCTGCCGTAAGGCGGCGA
>JAHKXX010000325.1 GCA_020627425.1 bacterium | reverse complement strand
TGTGAGAATAAGTGTATTTGTCTTTTCTGCTTGGTGTATCACACTAAATCGCGTTACTTGCACCTATTCCAAAACACCCAGAATTATTTTACACCACACAGTGCCTGTGCTGTCAATTCGCGGCGGAGTGCCTCCGCAGTCGATTCGCGCACCGGAGTTTTTGTTACCGCCTATCTTGTTGGCACGCGGACAGGCTTGGTTTATTATACTTCTCCGTCCGCGTCACGGCGCACAGAGCGCCGCTTAGCGCTGCTTTATGGCAGAAAAAATATGTTATCCACTCTACTTACTGTCTCCGGAAAACAGTACAGCGAGTCTGAAATAGGTTTCTTATAATCATTATAACTTTTTCAGTCTTAAGTAAATCTTTTAAAATGTGGGTATACAAATTATGACAGACAAATATATCAGCCTCCACTCCAATGCAGCACGAGTGGCACCCTGAGTGCCACGACGCGGACAAAGAGGTATAATAAACCAAGCTCGACCGCGTGCCAACTAAGTAGGCGGCAACACCGACCCGAGTGCGCGTTTTGACTGCGGAGGCACTCCGCGGCGTGCCGTGCACGCCCTTGCTGCCATGCGGCAAGAGAGAGTTGACCGCGCAGGCACTGCGTAAATTTGGTAAATGGTATAAGAGTTTGGGGGATATTTCGGGTTCTGTTGTCTAATGTTTCTGAATTCGGGGATTTTTGATTTTCTTTAAAGGAATTATTTTTAGCATTATGCACAGATTCTGCAAGTAGTTTATATGCATATTTGACTGTTAAATAGCATAGTGCATAAAGAAATTTTAAATTTATTGCTGACATTTACCTGAAAAGGTGTATAATAGCAATTGTTGGGTGAAACACAACAGAACACCGGCAAAAATATAAAATTAAAATATAAACAAAATGAGAGGTAATCAAAATGACAAAGACAATCAGTGCAAAGAAAATCATTTCTGCAATCGTAGTTCTTTCTGTTCTGCTTTGCAGCATGGCAGTTTACGGAACGGTAAGCACAAACGCAGCAGCAAAAAGCGTATCGCTTTACTCCACAAACCTTATATTCCAGAAGTACGGTGCAGGCACATATGAAGTATATGTAAAGACCGACGGTGCTACAAACCACCAGAACGTATATGTACACTATCACGATTACGGCGATATGCCCTGGAACGATGCAAAGGCTACAGAGTTTGCAACACTTGATGACGGTTCTGTTATCTGGAAGGCAACAATTGTAAGCCACGAGCTGAAGTTTGCTATAAAGTATGTTGCTGACGGCGTTACATATTGGGATAACAACGGCAGCAAGGACTATACACTTGCAGATACAGGCTGCGCTCCGATCTATTCAAAGAGACTCGGCTATAACTACGGCAACGGCCTTAAGATCAATGCAGTTCTTCAGAACTACGCTTATGAGAAGGACGTAAAGGTAAGATACACAACAGATAACTGGGCAACATATAACGACGCACCCCTCAGCTATGTAGAGACAAAGGCTGACGGTACAGAGACCTGGACTGTAACTCTTAATGTAGACAAGGCTCAGCTTGACGGCTTTGAGTATGCTCTGTCTTACACAGTTGACGGTGAGACTTACTGGGATAACAACTTCGGCAAGAACTATGACCGTTACTTCTATATCTTCAGATAATTACAATTATTCAGTTCTCTCGGCAAAAGCCGGGAGAACGCTTTTTTTATATATTCACAAAGCCTACGGCTTGCTTTTGCTTGCCCTAAGCAAAGCTTTTAAAAATCCCGGCTCGTACCGATAACGGTAAAAGCCGGGATATGTTTTTATTCTGTACCCAAAACAACTACGGAGTATGCAGGCATCGTAAGAGTCTGACCGTCAAGAGTAACCTCTGTCGGTGATGATTCATCAGAGCCTTGTGAGGACTCGTCCTCGCCTCCTATATCAAGCAGCGGATTGT
The DNA here is from genome assembly GCA_020627425.1 of bacterium. GTDB lineage: Bacteria > Bacillota > Clostridia > Oscillospirales > Acutalibacteraceae > UBA1213. The sequence continues at coordinate 8,761 of JAHKXX010000325.1, read as the reverse complement.
CTACAGCCTGAGGTGTATACATCAGTCCGTCACCCGAATCACACAGCAGATAGCCGTTTACCTGCTTTACCTTGAAGGTACTTTCGGGTATTTTCAGAGTAACACCCTTTTCATAGGTATTGTATATGACCATAACACTCTTGCCATTGTAGGTAGATACATAGCCTGCGGTCGCCTTTGTTACATTGTTTGCTTTGTCCTCGTCAAAGGTCACAGCCTTTATGTCGCCGCGCGCTATCTCGGGGTTCTGGGATTTCAGTCTTATGGCTCTCTTGTAGAAATTAAGAAGAGAATCCTTGTCCTTTTGTGCTTCGTCCACTGCCTGCTCGGGCAGAGAAGTGTTGGAAGCACCGGGTATAGACGGTACATAGCCTGTCTTGTCGCTTGCAGACCAGTACATACCCATACGCTTGTCGGGGTCTGTCTCGGTACCCGTCATAGCTATCTCCTCACCGTAATAAATAAACGAGTTGCCGGGAGAGAGCAGATATGTAGCCGCAGCAAGCTTTCTTGCAGTATTTGTAGTGAAGAAGCCTGCACTTCTGCCGGTATCGTGGTTGGAAATAAAGGGTGCGTCTATTGCGTTCGGATTGTTTTCCTCTATCGTGTCAAGCCAGGACTCTACCTGGGATACATATGCAGAGGCGTTTTGCCCTACTACTGCGGATTTTATCCTGCCTGTACCGCCCTGATCGGCAAAGTTGAAGTAGCTGTCTACTCCAGATTTGTAAAAATCAGCAATCATAGATGTGCTGTCCCAGCACTCACCGACCATATATACATCGTCCTTTACGGACTTTGCATAATCATACAGCCATTTCAGATCTTCTACGGAGTCCGCCGTACCGGTCTCTTCAAAGAATTTTACCGCGTCAAGACGGAAGCCGTCTACGCCCATATCTATCCAGTATTTAACGATCTTTTCTATTTCCTCTCTGACCTTTTCGTTCTTAAGGTTCAGGTCGGGCATATCGCTGTCAAACTGTGCCTCGTACATCCAGCCGTCAAAGCCAAGCCCGCGCCAACCGGTCTTTGTTACATCCTTTGCTATGTGGTAATACTCTGCATAGCCGTCCAGCTTGCCCTCTTTGACTTCTTTTTTGGCATTTTTGAACCACTGATGCGTGCGCGAGGTGTGGTTCAGCACAAGGTCTATTATAACGTGAATGTCTCTCTTGTGGCACTCCTCAAGAAACTCCTTGAAATCGTCCAGTGTGCCGTAGGACTTGTCTATGTCCATGTAGTCGCTGATGTTATACTTATGATATGAGGGTGAGGGCATTATGGGCATGAGCCATATTCCTTCTATACCGAGATCGTCCGTAGTAGAGGGATCGCCGTCGTTCAGGTAGTCAAGCTTTGAGGTGATACCCTTTATATCTCCTATGCCGTCGCCGTTGCTGTCATAGAAAGCATAGGGGAATATCTCGTAGAAGGTCCTGTATTTATCTTCAGAGGACTTGTATTCGGCACTGAAATTTCCGTCCTCGGGGACGTTGCCGGACTTTGTCTCACTTGCTGTGCTGACATCACCTGACGAAGCGCCGCTTTGTGTGACAACAGTAGTCGTACCGCCGCAGCCGGACATTACGGCAGACAGAGCAAGCACTCCGGTAAGAGCCGCACAAATAATCTTTTTCGATCTCATTTATCATACTCCTTTACTGTTTAAAAAAAGCAGGGAAGCTCTCTCCCCTGCTTTTTTATTTTGTTTATTAGCCTTTTACAGCGCCGCCTGTTACACCCTCTACGTAGAATCTCTGCATTATTACAAAGAGTACGGTAATAGGTATAGCGATAACAACAGCGCCTGCGCAGAATACCGTGAAGTATTCGCTCATAGTCTGGTTACCAAGCATCTGGTAAAGTCCGAGTGCAACGGTCCAGTTGTCAGAATTGTCCTTCATAAAGTAGCTTACGAAGATGTAGTCTGCCCACGGTCCGATGAATGTCGTAAGAGCCGTATAAACTATGATAGGCTTTGACAGCGGCAGGATTATCTGCCAGAAGATCTGATTTCTTGTAGCACCGTCGATCTTTGCCGCCTCATCAAGCGATCGCGGTATCGTATCGAAGAAGCCCTTCGCGACCTGATAGCCAAGTCCGGCACCTGCGGAATAAACGATTACAAGAGCGATAAGCTGCTGCTTGAGTCCGAAGATCTCCATGATGCTGTATGTAGCTGCCATTGACATAAAGCCGGGGAACATACCGAGGATAAGTCCGAAGTTAAGGAAGGTTTTTCTGGACTTAAAACGCAGACGGGAGAATGCATAGCTGACCATAAGTATAAACAGAGTTGATATAACACAGGAAAGCACTGCAACAAAAAGCGTGTTAAAGAACCATCTGAGGAACGGGAATCTTTCATCGGTAAACAGTCTTACATAGTTTTTGAAGGTTATCTCATGCGGGAAGAAGTAGGGAGTGGAAATACCCTCCTCACCTCTGAGTGATTGCAGGATAAGCCATACGATCGGGAATATCCATACGATAACCATAACGGCGAGTATAACATAAACAAGTATGTTGAACGCCTTGGTTCTGGCTGCGTAGCCGGTAGCCATTTCTTTTGATGATTGTGATTGTGTCATGAGAATTCCTCCTCATTCTTTGCTGCCTTGGAGTTGTTGAAGGTGATGAGTGATCCAATAGCGCAGATTACGAATACTATAATACCGATAACGGCTGCAAGGTTGAAGTCAGAGCTGTTTACAGTCAGCTTGTAGAGCCATGTAACCAGCAAGTCTGTCTGACCTGCCTGATAGTAGTTCGAGGGTGACGGACCGCCGCCTGTAAGGAAGTAGATTACGTTGAAGTTGTTGATGTTACCAACAAAGGTCGTGATAAGGTAGGGTGTAGTAACAAAGAAGATGTAGGGGAAGGTGATCTTTGTGAACTGCTGGAAGGCATTCGCACCGTCGATACGAGCACTCTCGTAAAGGTCGGCAGGAATGTTCATAAGCAGGCCCGAGGAGATAAGCATTGTATACGGGATACCAACCCACATATTAACAACGATTACCGTAATTCTTGCCCAGGTTGCGTCGGACAGGAAGGGTATGCTTGTACCCCACATAGCGTTAAGACCGGTGTTGTCACCGAGAAGGAGACGCATGATAAGAAGTGTTACGAACTGGGGAACGGCTGCCGTGATAACGAACATGGTTCTCCAGAAGCCCTTGAACTTAATGCCTTTTTTGTTGATCATAAGTGCAAGGATTATACCGAATATGTAGTTTGTGAAGGTAGCGAATACTGCCCATACAAGCGTCCATACAAGTATCTTGCCAAAGGTTTCCGACTTCATCGGGTTAGCATAGAATACATCGGCAAAGTTATCAAAGCCTACCCACCAGTAAAGGCTTCCGGGGGGCTGATGCTCCTTGTCGTAGTTTGTAAACGCCATAAATATTGTAAAGATTATGGGCAATACAGTAAAGAGCATAAGCAGAAGTACGGGAAGTGTAAGAAGTGTAACGTGGAACTTCTCGTCAAGGAAATCCTTCATCTCTGCGAGGAAGCTTGCAGGCTTTACGCCTTCCTTGAGCTGCTGCTGAGTAGCGAATGCGCTTTTAGTGTTTGCGATATAAATTGCGAAGAATGCGATACTTATAAGAACAGTCATAACGAAGAACAGAAGGATCTTGTTCGAGTTATCAAGAGTGTCAAGGTTTACTATTTCCTCAACACCGAGCATGTTCTCCTGCTTCAGAGGAGGCTCGCTGCCCAACGCACCGCTTACTATTGTAGAACCGTCGCGGAATACATCGACGTTCATACTGAATATTTTAGAGATCTGCACCGAGCCGAACGAGATCATAAACCAAATGTATGCGACCTCTGTAGCAAGGAAGATAAGTCCCTTTGCTATCTGCCTGTGCATCATATTTCCCGCGCCCATTATAATAAAGGAGAGCTTTGTACCAATGTCACCCTTGGCAAAGCGGTAACCGTAGCCCTTCAGTCCTGTTCCGATTATTGTGAACAGTTTCTTAAAGAAGTAGCCTATGTACATAAAGAGCTTTACTATAACCTTCGGGATTGCTGCGAAAAAGGACTTCAGCTTGTATGCAAACTTTTGTCCCTTGGTCATCTGGACATAGTCAAGATAATCCATTCATATACAACTCCTTTTTCTTAGCTCTGTTAGGAAGAAAAGACAACACTCACCCGTGTGAATAAAGTAAGCAGTCCGTGCTCAGTTGCGGCGCGAACTGCCTACAATCAAGTCTTTAATTGTCTACAGACAACTAATTAGTTAAAATGTATGCCGTGATCAGCCTTTCATCTGGTCAACAAGATCCTTCAGCTTCTTCTCAAGGTCTGCATCAGAGATCTTGCCCTTTGCGGTAACTATCTCGCTGCCGAAGCCGCCGATGTTACTTGCCCAGTATTTGCCGCCTACGCTGCTGCCCTGAGGATGAGCATACTGACGCTGTGCGTCTATAGCCTTCAGAGCCGGGTCTGACTGAATGTCAACCTGTACGTCTGTATCGTCAAGAATGTTCTTAACGGTTTCCTTAGTCTGAAGAGCCTCGTTGTTTGTGGGGATAAGACCTCTGCAAGCATATCTCTTCAGCTGTGATTCGCCTGTTGTCAGGAAGTATGCCAGTGTCTGTGCTGTTGTCGGATACTTGGTAAATGCGTTAACGCCTACTACCTTGTAGCCGCCGAAGGAATGAAGCTGCTTCTGCTCGCCGTCCATAAGAACTGTCGGAAGCTTAGCTGCGCCAACGTTCTCCTCGCCTATAGACTTCTTTATAGCCGGACCCATCCATGTACCGATGATAGCCGCAGCATACTGGTTGTTAGCGAAGCCCTGCTGTACGGCTGCGTTGTCGCCTGCCGAGCCTGCTGTTCCTACAAAGCCCTTGTCAATGTTTTCTGCAAGATGGCACATAGCCTTTGCTGCTGCAAGACCTTTTTCGTTAGCATAGTCTGCTGTCTGAACGCCGTCCTTGTACTCTACTGTACAGCCTGCTGTAAAGAAGAAGCCTGTGTTGTACCAGCCGTTGCTGAGGTTGAGGTATACGCTCTTGCCTGCTTCATTTGCAGTCTTGATCATATCGTCCATATTCTCTACAGACTTCTCATCCTTGAATACTCTCTTATCGTAGTACATAAAGTAGCCGTTGTCAGAGGTCTTCGGGAATGCATATGCGGTATCGTTTATCTTACAAACCGTTACAGCGTCCTCGGAGTTGTTCTTTACAACGTTGTTCTGGAACAGATTTGCTACCTTTGCTATAGCCTTTGCCTCAACGAGTGTTGAAAGCTGGTCGTCAGCGAAGTTGAATACGTCTGCGCCGTCCTGAGGTGACTCTACGATCTTACCGCCTGCTGCATCCTCGCCTATAGCGCCGGATGCCTGTATCTTGATCTCGAATCTGTCGTCCTTATATTTCTCCTTGAACTCTTCAATGAGCTTCTTCTCAAACTTCAGGTCATCGCCCGAGCACCAGAGCTTCATGCTGATCTTTCCGCCTGTAGCCTCAGCCTCTTTTGCCATAGCGTCCTTTATGGTCTTTATGGTTTCCTCGCTGTCGATATCAACAGCATCGCCTGCACCGCTGCCTGCGTTGCTTTCGGTGGATGCGGAGGATGTTGTGCCGCCGCTTGTCTGAGTACCGCCGCTTGTTACTGTTGTTGTGCCGCCGCAGCCTGCGAGAGAAGCAGCCGCGAGAACAGCGGTAAGTACGAGAGCAGCAGCTCTTTTTGATTTACTAACCATGATAATGATCCCTCTTTCATAAAAATTTTTTATAAAATTCCGCACACTTAGTGCCTTGAACAGTAGGGATATTATCAAATCTGCACAATAAATACAAATATCCCTATGCCGTTATATTTATAATAGCATACGGAGTATTCAATTTCAACACTATGCCGTCAAATTTATTTATATTCATAAAATCTCGAGTTGCTATTTGTGCATTATAACCGTTGTTTTTCTTCTAATTGTTGGTTTTCCATATATTTACATTATAATTTTTATACTGATTGCCAACTCCGTCCTTGTGCAAAATGTCTATATCGGTTTTTAACAAATCCTTTAAATTGTTTCGCTGCTGTAAACAAGCCGTCAATTAATTGTTAAAAATGCATTTTAAAATTGAGTTTTTTATTTTATTATGGCAAAATACACAAAGTATTATGCGTCTTATATTTCGTACTCTTTGTATAAGTTTTCACAAACAATTTTGTGCAAATAAACTTAAAAAAGAATACGCACCACGGACAGTACAATTATTACTGACGACGATATGATGCCGCCTATTCTGCCGCCCTGTTTTCCTGCTCTGCGCAGCAGTCTTTGTCCTGCCGCATTGCCGGCGTATAAAAACACTATCTGAAACGCGGCGCATAAAAACGGTACCAGAGCCTCTCCTCCGGAGGCTCCTGCTCCTATGCCTGCGCCGAACGAATCCAGCGACAGAGTAAGCCCCGTAAATAAAGCCTCGGCAGGCTCTATTGTCTTGGAATTGTCCACATCGCATTTCTCCGGATCCGAAATAGCAGCGGAAGAAACTCTCAGCGACTTTTCATTATTATCCGGTACAGGTCTCAGACACCGTACAAGACTGTATACCCCCACCGCAAGCAGCATAAGAGATCCCAGCGCGCTGCCGATACCGGGGGTGGTCAACTGTGACAGCAGACCTCCTGCCCATACAGCGGTGCCCGTAACGGTAAACGACACCGCTCCCATAACAGCCCTTGACAGCAGCGTCAGTCTTATACCCGACGCCGAGCATGCCGCGCCGATAATGAGCGCGTCTATACTAAGCGCCGCAGACAGTATTACTGCTTCTGTAAAATTCAAATTTATCCCTCCGTATTCATAATATGCAGAGGGAAAAAATCAGACAAAAAAATCCGGACACCGACCGCAAAGCCGATGTCCGAACCCACCTTCATTTAATTTATTATTTAAGAAAGACCGTACTCATGATACAGCCTCGTTATAAGCATCCATAGCCACCACATCTTGTGGCTCCGTATTTTCGTCAGCTATATTATGTGTTAATTGTATAACTATTTTGTAAAAAAATCAATAAACAAACTATGAACAATAAGTAACTTTATTGTAACATAACCGGGGGTATAACTACAGCAATGAAAAATCCGACTCTTTGCGGTAAAGTCGGATCTTTCACTCATTAAATTTAAGGGGAATATTGAGGAGGGTAGAACTATTCGTATCAAAGCACCGATGCGGCTTAGTTACTCTAATACACTCTCATTATATATCAAAAATATTTCATAAGGTGTTAATTGGATATGAATATTTTTTAAATTTTAGGGTTAAATTTTGTACTGTAAACTTCTATCGGGCATTTTTGTTTCACTAAAGAAAACACACGGCATACAATTCATATAATTATAAAACGTCCCTCTGACAAAATTCCGCAGCTTTTGTCAGAGGGACTGTTTTTTGTTAAAGGAGATTGTCAGAGATCTTGAGAGGTCTGGTATATTTTCTTTTTAAGAAGTATGCTACACCCACAACGATCATAACGCCCACGCCCACGCCGAGATCCACAAGAATCGGTACAAGGTAGGAGCCATCCACAAAGATAGAGTTGTTTATCACGGTGATAGCCTCAGATACAGCGATCCCACCACCGTTTCTTTCTATAATTATAGCCATATTAGCAACGACAGCAGCATATTCCGCAAGCACAAATATCACCACGGACAGAGCCGTACAGATGACGGCGCTTTTTTTGGTTGCCCGGCTGCCCGTAACCACAAAGCCCATATAAGAGAGCACGACTATAGCCGCCGCAGCCGCGCCGTATGTAGGCAGAAGCTGATAAATAAGGATATAGACAGCTGCACCCAGGGCACCCCCAAAGAGAGCGCCGACAATACCGGCAGGCATATTCTGTTTTTTCTTTTCAAAAACGTTTCTTCTATGAATATACTGTCTGCGTTTTCTGTTAATACAGCGAGAACAAACAGCGCACATTTCCTTACCGATGATATACACACCGGTTTCACGGTGTCTGCCGCACACCTTACACACAGGTACGATCTTTTCGCTTTTACACAGTTCTATAATAAACCGTGCAGCCTCCTTCAGTTCTTCTTTATCGGTCTGGGAATCGACAGTCATTTTAACATATATATTTATAGAGCGTTTTTTAAACTCAGCCTTTATAATGTAGTTTTTATGCTCCTCGTAAAATTCCTTTATTCTTTTCACAGCCTCAGCCGCGTCTGCGGAATTATTAGCACCCGCGCTCATAGTCAGTGCATATCTGTTTTCCTGTTCGGAAAATCTGATCAAAGCATGAAAGCCTTCGAACGAATTAAACGCTGTTTTTGTTTTCTCATTATAGCGATAACCTATAGTTATTATAAATTCCTGAAATTCACTTTCTGTCACCAAAAATCACCACCGGGTCACACGAAATCCATTATCCCATATTCCATTATTATACCCCTCTCCCCCTCCCCTGTCAACCCGGCGGCGGAGTGCCTCCGCGGTCGATTCGCGCACTGTAGTTGGTTGTGTCCTCCACTTTGTTGGCACGCGTACGAGTCTGGTTTATTATACCTATCCGTCCGCGTCGTGCCGCACAGGGCGGCACTTAGCGCTACATTGTTATGCAGGCAAATGAGTTTGTCTATTCCGTTTGGTGTGACCGGTTTTTTAACTTATACAAATAGTATAGTACTACTTCTAATTACTTATAGTATATTTACAACCGAATAAAATATCTTAATAGATAACAAAAAACACACCACCATT
>JAHKXX010000324.1 GCA_020627425.1 bacterium | reverse complement strand
GATGTTGCTCTTACTGCCGGAGTTACACCAAACACTGTTCAAAAATCCTTTGAACAGCTTGAACAACAGGGTGTTATTTATTCAAGACGAGGCGCCGGGTGGTATGTTACAGAAAAAAAGGATTTGGCTGACCGGATGCTTAATGAAATAATATTAAAAAAAGCCAGAGCCTTTATCGGTGACATGAGAAAGCTTCGGCTTGACGACGAAACAATTATTTCAATTGTAAAGGAGTATTTGAATGAATGAATTATTAAGATGTGAAGGACTGACAAAGAGATACGGCGGTGTCCTTGCGCTTAACAATCTGAATCTTATAATAGAGCCGGGAAAGATAATCGGACTGCTCGGCCCCAACGGCGCAGGCAAGACAACGCTGATAAAGCTTATTTGCGGTATTTTAATGCCAAGCTCTGGCAGAATACTTATAGACGGAAACATTCCTTCTGCTGAAACAAAGTCGATCGTTTCTTATCTGCCGGATGTAAACTACCTTAACAGATGGATGACTGTAGAACAGATAATAAATATGTTCTCTGATTTCTATTCGGATTTTCGTCCACAGCTTGCATATAGTATGATACAAAATCTCGGAATCAATAAAACAAGCCGTCTAAGCGTCCTGTCAAAGGGAAATAAAGAAAAAGTATGTCTCATTCTTACAATGAGCCGCGGTGCAAAGCTATATGTACTTGATGAACCTATAGCAGGTGTAGACCCGGCTACGAGGGACTATATAATATCTACTATCATCAACAATTACAACAAAGAAGCCAGCGTGCTTATTTCAACACACCTTATCGCCGATATAGAAAGTGTGCTTGATGAAGTAATATTCATAAAAAACGGTACTGTAGTATTGCACAATACAGTTGACGGTCTGAGAGAACAACACGGTATGTCCGTTGACGAGCTTTTCAGGGAGGTGTTCAAATGGTAAGGAAACTGATAAAATATGATTTTATTCCATTACTCAGGCTGCTTTTGCCGGCATATTTAGTGCTTTTTGGAGTTGCTCTGATAAACAGATTGATCCAGCTTTTTGAATTGGTCGAGGATTCATCCGATAGCTTTTCGATGATATATGAAATGTTGTTTTCATCCTCGATCGTGCTGTATTGTCTCGGTATAGCAGTATGTACGGTAATGACGCTCATTGTCTGCGCTATCAGGTTTTATCAGGCATTGTATTCAAACGAAGGATATCTTAACAATACTCTTCCGGTAACACCCTCACAGCATATTTTTGCAAAGCTTTTGTCCTCGCTGATATTCTGCGCCTTTTCGATAGTGACCATTTTCTTATCCTTTGTTGTGCTTACCTTCGGTGAACTTAACATAGAGATATTCAAAGCAATAGGGTATCTTCTCAATAGAGCAATAGTTGCCGACGCCGCAAATACATTTATGTTTATTATTGAGATCACAATAACGATAATATTTGGTTATATATCAATGCTGCTTTTGCTGTTTACGTGTGTATCTATAGGACAGCTTGCAAATAAAAGAAAAATTCTTTTATCCGTAGGAGTATTTTTTGGAATATACACCATCGGTCAGTTTGCAGCAACGGCTTTATTCATTGGATTGGCAATCAGCGGTTATGCGGTTCACGAATGGATCGAGAATAACCCGGCACAATTTTTCCACTGCTTCTTCGTTTTATTATTCACAGCAGAGATAATTGTAAGCTTTACGGGCTATTTCCTGAGTAAATATCTGCTGACCAAAAAGCTGAATCTTGCATAACAGGGGGGATGTATTATGAAAAGATTTATAAAAACCACAGCGCTCGCTATTACGGCTGTTATTGCTACTGTTACACTTTCCTCATGCACCCATCTGGAAGAATTAAAAGAGACCACAGGTGTTTATACAGACTCTACCCACGAAGAAGTTATTTTTCGTAATGAAAGGTATAAGAGAATAGTGCCGGAGGATGACTATCAATTGATATATAAATATAACAGTTATGACTATTATTATCCTACGTCCGGTTATCTGAGGGATGCTGATGTGCCGATATTGCTGTCAGAGCAGTTTGGCAAAAGAATCGGTTTCCTGGAATCAAAGGACAATAAAAAAGAGAATCCTGTTCTGATCATGGCGTATCCTGACAGCTATTATATGTTATATGATTATGGCGATTCTCTTAGAGATAATGACTATGATGATACAACTTCTTTTTATGTTAAAGAAGACAAATATGATGATTACAAAAAAGCATTGCTCGAAGGAGACCTTGGTCACTACTATACTTTAACAAAAGTCTCAATGACGGATGCGACCGGATTTAAATATACAGATACTGTCGAGACCCTTATCCCTGAGAAATATACTGATATTATAAACAGAACTCTTAAAAATGATGATATCTTAAAAGATGTATATAATGACATGTTTACTAATACACTTACACTTACTTGCTGTGATGAAAATATGCTGATACAGAGTGATTATACAGTAGAAATATCAAAGTATAACGGTGAATACTATATTCAAAAATATGATAGATATGATGATTCACCTTACAATATACGTCTTCACAAGGTAACTGAGTCTGATAAAGCAGAAATATCGCAGATGTTTTCAGAATATTATCTTGATGATTATGATACTGACTATAATTATTGATATGTTAAAAGCTGTGGCGCAGATAATGCGTCACAGCTTTTTATGTCAGTGTGTTTATTTTCCGATAAGCTCCATAACCCTTACACTTCTTGTTACAAAGCCGTCCATCTCTTCAGAGCTTAGCTTTCTCTGGTTTATTGCAGCAAGATCGTAAATATGCTCGCACAGAAGCTTTCTTGTATCGTCCTCGGGCATTTCGGCAATTCTTTTTACTACTTCGTTTTCGGTATTTATGATAAGAGTTTCCTTTGAGTCTGAAGCACTGCCGAACATATTTCCGTAGAGACGGTTCATATCGTTAATGCGGCGCTCATACTCGTTGATGGTTATTACAGCCGGTGTGCCGGTGCTTTTCAGCGCCTCTGTTTTGATCTCTATCTTGTCAGCTGGTAAAACGGAGCTGAATATTTCAATTATTTTTTTAGTGTATTCCTCATCCGGCTTTTCGGAGCTGTCGCTTTTCAGAGCGTCTCCTATCTCTGCGTCTATTCTGGCAAATTTTGTGCCGCTCTCCTTGTATTCAAGGAAGGTGACAAAATGTGTATCAATGTTATGCTCAAGTATAATTGCATCAAGACCGTTGTCTTTAAATATCTTTATATACTGTGTCTGAAGGTCAGTGTTAGAGGAATAGTAAATCTTGTCGTCTACCTTCGGAAGCTCCGAGAATGTCTTAAATTCATTATTGATAGTCTTGTATAGGATAATATCCTTAACCTTGTCATAGAACTTCTCGTCCTTAATACAACCGAATTTAATGAACGGAGATATATCGTCCCAATAGCTTTCATAGCTTTTTCTCTCGTTCTTGAATACATAATTCAGCTTGTCGGCTACTTTTTTTGTAATATGGTTACTGATTTTTGCGACCTCGGAATCATTCTGTAAAAACGACCTGGATACATTCAGCGGCAGATCCGGACAGTCTATTACACCCTTCAGCAGCATAAGGAATTCGGGAACGACCTCTTTGATATTATCTGCTATATAAACCTGATTTGAATATAGCTTTATTTCGCCGGGCATTACCTGTAGTTTATCCGACTGCTTCGGAAAATAGAGTATACCCTTTAGTCTGAATGGATAGTCGACATTAAGATGGATCCAAAACAGCGGCAGATTAATATCAGTAAAGGTTTCACGATAAAAATCCTCATATTCCTCAGTAGT
>JAHKXX010000323.1 GCA_020627425.1 bacterium | reverse complement strand
TATTTTAAACTATCAATTCTTGCTCCGATTATGATGCCATTCTGTTGGTCAGCATTAATGCAACTAAACCTCAAAGTTGCGGTATCAGATGATCCATCTTCATAGTTAACTTCCGCAGTAATCATAACTTTGCTATACATCTCATTATAAATTATCTTAATATCATCCATAAATTCATTGATGTATTCTTCATCTGATAATGATTTACCTTTCTCCGTTTCTGTTTTCGGTGACATTGAGAATATATCTTCGTAAGCATTTTCAGCCTCTTGACTAATGTTTTCATCTGAGGATATCCTCGTCAACAACTGAATAGGAAATGACTGCATTTCGGTGTAATCTTTGAATTCGTTACTTATTTGATCATCAAATGAAACAGTGTAGCTTGAATACTGTTTATCCTTTTCAATATAGCTCTCAATCTTTTTATTGCTTTCGGTTTTTTCTATGATCTTATCGGAAGCTGAAGCCTCATTCGGATATTTCTCACGATATCCAGAAAGATAAGAAGTATAAGGGAATAGAAAAACAGCATTTTCGACGGTGTATTTTATTGATCTGATATTTCTCCCGTCACACTTAATTGCAAATGGAATAACACAGTTATAGATTTGTGTTTTTTTATTACCCTCAATAATACTTCCGGTCTCACCGCTAACAGGGGAAACCTTTGCAATCTCTGCAAATGATTCCCCTCCTATTTCAGCGGCATTTGCTTTTAATACAAAAGAATTCTCTTTTCCGTTAAAACTACCTATAATAACTGTAATAATCATCACGGCAGCCAGACACGCCGCTGCAGTTGATATGAGTTTGATTCTCCTTTTTTTAATGTGTTTTGTATCCATGTTTTTTATCCTTTGAATAAGTTCATCAGGTGCGTGAACTTCATCAAGTACGCTTTGATAAAGCTCGTATGTATTTTTGTAATTACTCATAACCACGCCTCCCCAAGTTTATCTTTTAACATTTTTCTTGCTCTCATTAGTCTTGTTTGCACATTACTCTCCGATATTCCTAGAATGGAAGCAATTTCACCACACTTATAGTCCTCGTAATAGTACAGATGTAGAACCGAGCTGTATTTCTTTGGAAGCTTCATAACCTCAATAAAGATTTCGCCTTTTTTAGATTCTATGTATTCAGGCTCATAGTCTAAGTCACTGAAAGAAATTACTTTTTGTCGCCAAGGTGAACGCCATAGGGATTTGCATTCATTGACAACAATCCTGATTAGCCATTTTCTAATATGGTCATCACTTTCAAAATCCACTTCGCTTTTCAGCAGCTTAATAAAAGCATTTTGGGTAACATCCTCTGCGTCGCTTTTGCTTTTACAAAAGCTCAATGCTGAACGAAAAACAACATCCGTATATTTTTCAACTATTCTATTGAATTCGGAAGAATCCACAAACATCACTCCCATCTCCTGTATAACACATAAAGTATTATACTTGTTTTTCTTTTTTATTAAAAGCTCTTCATTATTACAACGCTTTGAAACTTAAAAATATCACAAAAAATTGCAAAAATCCGCCAAGCAGGAGATTATCCCACTTGGCGGCTGTGCTGATTAGGTATAAATCAACTCTGCATTAACAATCTCCGTTGCACGGTTGCGGATATTGTTCATTCGCTGTACCCACAGCATTTGATTCTCTGCTTTGAGCTGCTCAGTCACACCTTCCTTTTCGGCAAGTTGTTGTACCAACCGAAAGAACCTCTCCTCTGCTTGATCGTCGATGTCAGCGAGGTAAGCGGTGAGCTTACAGCTTGTCAGCAGATTGGTATAGCAAGAAAAAGTGTATCAAGTCTCGGTTCATCAAAGCCTTCACCCACATATTTTCCTATCGCAACAATAACAATGCTCTCATCCTGCGGCACAGCCTTCAGAGCTTCTAATTTCATCCTCTTTTCCTTTGCCTTATCCTGTCCGATAAGAAGAAACAGGTTCCTGCATTTTTCAGAAAGCTGTTTGAAAATAAAGTCCGCGTGCTCCGTCCTTTCAGTCAGGATCAGAATATTTCTGCCCTTTCCGTATTCCTAAAGGATATCCGCTAAGATATGATCGTTTCTTTCCTTATCAGCGCAAAGCCTTGAACATAGTTCTGTATATTCAAGACCGGATTCTGCTGTGCGGAATTCAGTAAACCTCGGAACGACCTTTCTCGGAATATCACTGTTTATCGCCTGAGTAAGCGCATCCGCCTTGTATCTTATCGGTCCGCACTGCATAAAAATGATCGGCTGATGCCCGTCCTGACGTATAGCTGTCGCGGTCAGACCGTAAATATATTCTGCACTTACGAAACGAAGTATCTTTTCAAAGCTGAATGCAGAAACATGGTGACATTCATCAACTATCACCATCCCGTAATCACGAACAAATTCTTTGACTTCATCGCCGCTGACTACAGATTGCATGATAGCTATATCCACAATTCCATTAAGTGTGTTTTTTTCTGCGCCAAGCTTTCCTATGTGCG